>NZ_CAUQTU010000002.1:0-212685 GCF_963521255.1 uncultured Streptococcus sp.
CACAAGGTTTACCAGGACGCGATGGACGTGATGGCGCAGCAGGTCGTGACGGACGAGATGGACGCGACGGTAAAGACGTATTGAACGGCAAAGTTAACCCAGAAGCAAACCAAGGTAAAGACGGCGATAAATACGTCAATACAGAAACAGGCGACGTCTTCGTTAAGAATAACGGCAACTGGGAAAAAGAAGGCAACATCAAAGGACCTAAGGGTGATAAAGGTGAACGTGGAGAAGATGGTAAGACTCCAGAAGTAACTGTAACTCCAGGTAAAGATGGCCATAGTACCGACATTACATTCACTGTTCCAGGTAAAGATCCAGTTACAGTAAATGTTAAGGATGGAGAAAATGGTCTAAACGGTAAAACTCCAAAAGTTGATTTACTTCGTGTCGAAGGACAGAACGGAAATCCATCTCATACAATTGTGACATTCTATACTGATGAAAACAATGATGGTAAGTACACAACAGGAACTGATGAACTTCTAGGTTCAGAAATGATTAAAGATGGTGCTAAAGGTGCGGACGGACGTGATGGTAAATCATTACTTACTGTCAAAGATGGTAAAGAAACTAAAGTTTACCAAGAAGATCCAGCACATCCAGGTCAACCATTGACCCCAGAAAAACCTCTAGCAGTTATTAAAGACGGAGTGGACGGTGTCTCTCCAACAGTAACAGCTGTTCGTAAGGATGAAGAAGGTCATAAGGGTGTAGAAATCACAGTTGATAACCATGATGGTTCACAACCAACCACAGTCTTTGTTCATGATGGTGAAAAAGGAGAAACTGGTGCAACAGGTCAAGATGGACAAACTCCTACAGTCACAACTCAACGTGGTCAAGATGGTCAAAGCACTGTTGTCACTATCACAACACCAGGTAAAGATCCAGTAACATTTACTGTGAAAGATGGTAAAAATGGTAGAGATGGACGTACACCACATATTGACTTAAATGCATTAGTGGATGCAGTAAGAAGAGGTGCAGGATTAGCTGGTAATCCACAACCTTCTACATCAACAAGAAGTGCAAGAAATAGAAGAGCATTACCAGATGAAGATAGAAGTGCAACTGATTCATCAGAAACAGTACAACCAACAAGTACAGATGCAACAGGTTCACAACCAGCAACTACAGATTCACAACCAGTAGATGGTACTCGTATTACAGCATACTATGATAATAATGGTAACGGTAAATACGATCCAGGTGTGGATGAATTAATTGGTACAAGTGATATATTGAATGGTACGAATGGACGTAATGGTACAGATGGAGCTTCTGGTACAAATGGACGTAACGGTGCTGAATTACTAAGTGGAGTTACTGCCCCAACTGCTAATGATGGTAAAGACGGTGATACTTATATCGACGCCAATACAGGTGATGTTTACAAGAAAGAAAATGGTTCTTGGAACAAGATTGGTAATATCCGTGGACCTCAAGGAGTAGCCGGTGAAAAAGGCGACAAAGGCGACAAAGGCGACAAAGGTGAAAAAGGTGAAAACGGAGCTAATGGAGCAGACGGTAAATCACCAGTTGTAAATGTAACGGACAATGGAGATGGAACACACTCTATTACTGTTAGAAACCCTGATGGTTCTGAATCAACAACTAAAGTCAAAGATGGTAAAGACGGTAAAACTGCCAATATCACTACAACAGAAAACCCAGATGGAAGTCACACAATTACTGTAACAAATCCAGATGGAACCACTAAAGAAACTGTTGTTAAGAATGGTAAAGACGGTAAGACTCCAAAAGTTGAAGTAACTGATAACGGAGATGGAACTCATACTGTTAAAGTTACGGATGGAGATGGCAATGTTACCAACGCTATCATCAAAGATGGTAAAGACGGTAAAGCTGCTTCAGCTACAACAAGAGAAAACCCAGATGGAAGTCACACTGTAACAATCACTAACCCAGATGGAACTAAGAATGAATTTGTTGTGAAAAATGGACGTGACGGGGTAGATGGACGTACTCCAACCGCATCTGTTCGTGATAATGGAGACGGAAGTCATACAATCGTTATTACAAATCCAGAAGGTGTGACAACTGAAACGACAGTCCGTGATGGTAAATCACCAAAAGTTACAATAACTGACGAACAAAATGGAACTCATAAGATTTCAGTTCTAAATGGTGATGGAACAACTACTGAAACAATCATTAAAGATGGTAAATCACCAGTAGCAACTGTTACTGACAACCATGATGGTACTTACACAATTCGTGTGGAAAACGGTAATGGTACTGTTTCTGAAACCACAGTTCGTGACGGTAAATCACCAACTGCTAAGGTTGTGGATAACGGAGATGGCACTCACACTATCACAGTTGTGAACTCAGACGGTACAACTACAACAACTACAGTTCGTGATGGTAAAGAACCAAAACTTGAAGTGATTGATAACAACAACGGTTCACACACTATTAAAGTGACAGGTGCTGATGGTAAAGAAACTACAACTACAATCTTTGATGGTAAATCACCAAAAGCGAACATCGTCGATAACGGAGACGGAACTCATACATTAACAATCGTTGATTCTGATGGTCGTGAATACAAATCTATTATCAAAGATGGTAAAGACGGTAAAGATGGCGTTTCACCAACTGTAACTGTTAAAAATAACAACGATGGAACTCACGTTGTTACAATCACAAATCCTGATGGAAGTAAGACAGAAATGGTGATTAAAGACGGTAAAGATGGTAAATCACCAAAAGTTTCTGTTGAAGATAATGGAAACGGTAGTCATACAATCACAATCATCAATTCTGACGGAACTGTGACAAAAACAGTTGTTAAAGATGGAAAAGATGGAAAAGATGGTAGAGATGGTCGCGACGGTAAAGACGGCAAGGATAGTAAATGTGGATGTCAAGACAAACCAGTAACACCATCAAATGACAAACCAGTTCCTCCAACACCAAATGTGCCAGAAGGACCAACATTTGCAATGCCAGAACCACCAGTTCATGAATTGCCAGAATTCAACGGTGGTGTACCAGGTATGCCTGAAGTTGCTGAAGTACCAGAATTAGATATTCCAACAGTACCAGCACAACCAACACCAGAAGTACCGGTTAAACCTGTGCCAGCGCAACCAACACCAAATGTACCGACACCAGAAGTGCCAGTACAACCAACAGAAGTACCGGTTAAACCAGTACCAGCGGTTCCAGAACAACCAGTAGTACCAACATCGGCTCAACCAGCAACTCCAGTAAATGCTAACCCAGTAGCACCAACTACAGATAAAGAAAACCATGGGGACAAATTACCAGAAACTGGAAGCCAATCTGATTATATCTCTGTTCTTCTAGGTAGCGGTATTCTATTGAGCCTATATGTAGGTCGAAGAAAAGAAGATTAATCAGCAACAAGCAGTCATTAATTTCTCGAAAGAAGATGATAAGTGATAGATCTCGAATGAAAGAATATTCTTAGAATGGTTTTCCTATGATGGAAAAGACTGCTAAAAACCTTGAGTGGTAACGCTCAAGGTTTTTTTGGATGGCTGATGTTTGTCTGAAAATCTTGATTGAGTCTAAAAATGCCACCTTATGAGGTGGCTATAATTGATTTAGACTTCTTAAAATTCTCTATTTTTTACTGAATTGCTACGACCAAGTCTTGAGCTTGTTTTTCAAGTGAGTTTAGAACTGTTTCTTCAAGAACCAATTTTCCATCTGCCCAAGCAGAGTCATTGACACGTGCAGCAGTGAAATCACCAACTACTTGTGTACGGATAAATGGCAAGAGGTCTTTGTAAATAGCGAAGAGTTGATCGTGACCTGCATTAGCTACAGATGATACGGTGACAAACTTGTCTTGAAGGGCAGAAGCGCCACGTGTATCAGATAAGTCAAGGGCACGAGATAGCCAATCAAGCAAGTTTTTCACTGTACCAGGGATAGAGAAGTTGTAGACTGGAGAGAAAATCCAGATGGCATCCGCAGCAAGAACTGCTTCACGAGCAGCGGCTACAGCTGGATGAGTTGGAACTTCCAAATCTTGGCTGAAGAGAGGAAGAGCTGAATAATCAAGGTAGCTAACTTCTGCTTGACCAGCAAGTACTTTTTCAGCTTCGAGAGCCATTTGGTGGTTGAAAGAACCTTGACGTAGTGATCCGACGATAAATAATACTTTTTTAGACATGATGTGTCTCCTTTTTTTAAAAATTTCGAGAACCTTCTCGTTGTTATAAAATATATTACAACAAAACAAACCAACTTGCAAGAGATTTGCTCAGAGTTTATTTGAAAATTATAAAATTGCTGAAATTCTAGTCACTTGTGACTGGAAAAGTAAGAACTGTTTATTTTAGATTCTGGTTTACATTTATTTTTGAAGAACATTCCTATATTATCTTGTATTATGATGATATAAGTGCTAAAATAAACGAGAAGACTCGAAATAGAAACCGTAGAACGGCTATTTTCCGGTATCATTTCATGAACAATTAAACAAACAATAATGGCATTTCAAGAATGCTTCTAAAAGGGGTGGAGATCATGTAAGGCACAAATTAACAAGTGACAGACAAATGAAATACGAATACACTTGTTAAGGAGAAAAGATGTTAATAAGAAATTATCGGAAAAATATTGGCCTGATGGCCGGAGTTGAGTTTTTTGCTTTTTTAGGGATTACTAGTTTTTGGATTCTCTTTCTCAGTCAAAACGGAATGTCTCTTTGGCAGATTGGACTTCTGGAAAGTATCTTTCATACGACCAGTCTTATCTGTGAAATTCCATCTGGAATGTTAGCTGACCGCTATTCCTATAAGACAAACCTTTATTTAAGTCGTATAGCAGGAATTGTGTCTTCTATTCTTATGTTGGCTGGGCAGGGAAATTTTTGGATTTATGCACTAGCTATGGCGGTGAGTGCCTTGTCTTATAATTTTGATTCAGGCACAAGCGCAGCAATGGTCTATGACTCGGCTGTAGAGGCTGGACTAAAAGAACGCTATTTATCCATTTCGAGCTTTATGTCAGGAGTGGCAGAAGGAACTCGGTCTTTGGGGACCGTTTTGGCAGGATTTTTTGTCCATGGTCAATTGCACCTGACCTACTATATCATGATTGCCACTTCTATCATAGTTCTTTTCCTGATTTGGATGCTGAAAGAGCCCACTGTCAAGCTAGAAAAAGCTGATAGTGTGACCATGAAACAGATTATTTGGACTGTTAAGGATGAGTTGAAGCGAAATCCCATGCTTTTCAACTGGATGATTTTATCTCAGATTGTCGGAGTACTCATGTGCATGTTTTACTTTTACTATCAAAATCAGTTACCAGATTTAAGTAGTTGGCAAATTTCAGCAGTTATGCTACTTGGAAGTCTCTTGAATATCGTCGCAGTCTATCTAGCGAGTAAGATTGGAAAGAAATATGCCACCTTGAAGATTTTCCCTATTCTCGTCCTGCTGACTGGAGTTACCTACCTACTGTCCTACTTTGGAACACCTCTAATCTATATTTTGGTTTATTTGATTAGTAATGCTCTATATGCTCTTTTTCAGCCGATTTTTGACAATGATTTGCAAGAGCGGCTCCCAAGTGAAGTAAGGGCAACCATGCTAAGTGTCTACTCTATGATGTTTAGCCTAAGTATGATTGTGTTCTTCCCGCTGACAGGCTGGTTGATTGACCATTTAGGCTTTGTAGTAACATTTCTTTATCTAGGATTCGTTTTAGTCTTGATTAGCCTTCTACTGCCTATCTTTTTAGGAAAAATGGCTAAAAGAATAGATGATAAAATGATTCCATAAATCAAAAAAATTACGAAAACTTGAGTGCCAAGCTCAGGTTTTTTAATAGGTTGATTTTGGAGCAGTCTTTACTTTTTTGCTCGGTTTTAACTAAGAAAAATCGGTTTGCTTTAAAGGAAGAAATAGAATTGGTTTCTTATACTCAATGAAAATCAAAGAGCAAACTAGGAAGCAAGCCGCAGACAGTACTTGGGTACGGCAAGGCGACGCTGACAAAGTTTGAATTGGATTTTCGCAGAGTATTCTTATATTCGCTTGTAATAAAGCCTAATAGATGGTAAAATAGACGAGTGAAAAAAAGACAAAAAAAAGCAAAAAATAATCTACTGTGGCAGTATGGTCTAGGGATGACGATTTTGTTTGTGGTTATCAGTGCTTCCTTTCTGTATCTAGTGTTTCTGAGTATGAAACCTTATCAAACAGCTAAAAGTGAAGGAGAAAAATTAGCTCAGCAGTATGCAGGATTAGAGCAGGCTGATCAGGTTGACTTATACAATGGCTTGGAATCCTATTATAGCGTTCTTGGTCGTAATAAAAAACAAGAAGCACTTGCTGTCCTGATTGGAAAAGATGACCATAAGATTTACGTTTATCAGCTAAATCAAGGTGTTTCACAAGAAAAAGCGGAAGCCGTTTCTAAGGAAAAAGGAGCTGGCGAGATTGACAAAATTACCTTTGGCCGTTATCAAGACAAACCAATCTGGGAAGTCAAGTCAGGATCTGATTTTTATCTAGTAGATTTTGAAACAGGAGCATTGGTCAATAAGGAGGGCCTATGAAACTATCCAATCGTGTTTTAGAAATGGAAGAAAGTGTGACTCTGGCTAGTGATGCAAGAGCAAAGAAGTTAAAGGCTGAAGGAAAAGATGTACTTTTCTTAACTTTAGGTCAGCCCGATTTCCATACTCCCAAAAATATTCAAGATGCAGCTGTTGCAGCCATTCGAGATGGACGTGCTTCTTTCTATACGGTAGCTTCAGGTTTGCCTGAGTTAAAAGCAGCAGTCAATACCTATTTTGAGCGTTATTATGGTTATTCCGTAGCGGCCAACGAAGTCACATTTGCTACCGGTGCTAAGTTCTCACTCTATACTTTCTTTATGGCTGTGGTCAATCCAGGTGATGAAGTCATCATCCCAACCCCATATTGGGTTAGTTATGGAGATCAGGTCAAGATGGCAGAAGGTGTGCCAGTCTTTGTTCCTGCTAAGGAAGACAATCACTTTAAGGTGACCGTAGAGCAGTTGGAAGCAGCTCGCACAGACAAAACCAAGGTTTTGGTGCTGAATTCACCATCCAATCCGACAGGTATGATTTACACCCGTGAGGAACTCTTGGCAATCGGAAACTGGGCTGTAGAAAAGGATATTCTCATTCTAGCAGATGATATCTATGGTCGCTTGGTCTATAATGGTCATGAATTCACACCGATTTCTAGCCTATCCGAAGCGATTCGCAAGCAAACAGTGGTTATCAATGGTGTGTCTAAAACCTATGCTATGACTGGTTGGCGTATTGGCTATGCCGTCGGAGAAGCAGACATTATTGCTGCCATGTCCAAGATTGCAGGTCAAACAACTTCGAACCCGTCAGCAGTAGCCCAGTATGCAGCAGTTGAGGCTCTATCAGGTGAGCAAGATACTGTAGAAAACATGCGTCAGGCCTTTGAGGAACGACTAAACACCATCTATCCCCTTCTTGCTGAGGTGCCAGGATTTGAAGTGGTCAAACCGCAAGGAGCCTTTTACCTCTTTCCGAATGTCAAAAAGGCAATGGAGATGAAAGGCTATACGGATGTGACAGAATTTACAACCGCTATCCTAGAAGAAGCTGAAGTAGCCTTGGTAACAGGAGCAGGCTTTGGAGCGCCAGAAAATGTGCGCCTCAGCTATGCGACAGACCTAGACACGCTTAAAGAAGCAGTTAACCGCTTGAAAACATTTATGGGGAGTGAGAATGATTGATCATTTTGAAATTAAGGTAAAGGATTTACAAATTTCAGAAGGATTTTATAGGAGTTTTCTCGCTCCTTTGGGCTATAAATTGGCTTTTAGGACTAGTTCTCTAATCAGTTTTCTTGCCCCGAACAGCCCCCATCCTGGTGGTGATTTTTGGCTGGCTCAGGGGACACAAGATCCTATTCACTTTGCTTTCTTGGCAGAAAATAAGGAAGAGGTTCAGGCTTGTTATGAGGCTGGTTTAGAGGCAGGTGGGCGAGACAATGGAGCTCCTGGTTATCGCAGTGAGCAACCGATTTATTATGCTGCTTTTATGATTGACCCAGATGGGAACAATATAGAGGTGGTTTGTCATAAAGAATAAAAAAGAAAAGGAAAAATAATGACAAAACGTGTAACAATTATTGATGTGAAAGACTATGTTGGTCAGGAAGTGACGATTGGTGCTTGGGTTGCCAACAAATCAGGAAAAGGAAAAATTGCCTTCTTGCAATTGCGTGACGGAACAGCCTTTTTCCAAGGTGTAGCCTTTAAACCAAACTTTGTAGAAAAATTTGGTGAAGAAGTAGGAGCTGAAAAGTTTGATGTCATCAAACGCTTGAGCCAAGAAACTTCTGTTTATGTGACAGGGATTGTCAAAGAAGACGAACGTTCTAAGTTTGGCTATGAGTTGGACATTACAGACATCGAAGTGATCGGTGAATCTCAAGACTACCCAATCACACCAAAAGAACACGGAACAGACTTTTTGATGGACAACCGTCACTTGTGGCTCCGTTCTCGTAAGCAAGTAGCGGTGATGCAAATCCGTAACGCTATCATCTATGCGACTTATGAGTTCTTCGACAAGAACGGCTTCATGAAATTTGATAGCCCGATTCTTTCAGGAAATGCAGCGGAAGACTCAACAGAACTCTTTGAAACTGACTACTTCGGGACGCCAGCCTACTTAAGCCAATCAGGTCAGCTTTACCTAGAAGCAGGCGCTATGGCTCTTGGTCGTGTCTTTGACTTTGGTCCAGTTTTCCGTGCTGAAAAATCAAAAACGCGCCGTCATTTGACTGAGTTTTGGATGATGGATGCAGAGTACTCATACTTGACACACGATGAATCACTTGACTTGCAAGAAGCTTATGTTAAAGCTCTTCTTCAAGGTGTTCTTGACCGTGCGCCTCAAGCCTTGGAAACATTGGAACGTGATACAGAACTCTTGAAACGCTACATTGCAGAGCCATTCAAACGCATCACTTATGATCAAGCCATTGACCTCTTGCAAGAGCATGAAAATGATGAAGATGCTGACTACGAGCATCTTGAGCATGGTGATGACTTTGGTTCACCACACGAAACTTGGATTTCAAACCATTTTGGTGTGCCAACATTTGTCATGAATTATCCAGCAGCCATCAAGGCCTTCTACATGAAACCAGTTCCTGGAAATCCAGAGCGCGTGCTCTGTGCAGACTTGCTTGCTCCAGAAGGTTACGGAGAAATCATCGGTGGTTCTATGCGTGAGGAAGACTATGATGCCCTCGTAGCTAAGATGGATGAACTTGGTATGGACCGTACAGAATATGAATTCTACCTTGACCTTCGTAAATACGGTACTGTACCACACGGAGGATTTGGTATCGGTATTGAGCGTATGGTAACTTTCGCAGCAGGAACAAAACATATCCGTGAAGCTATTCCATTCCCACGTATGTTGCACCGTATCAAACCGTAAATAATGAGATGAAAGTAAAAGGTTCTATCGACCTTTTACTTTTTTTGATGTCGAGATTGAAAAATATTATAATTTTTTAAAAGATGATTTATCACCCTATTTATTTGCATTTTTATGCAATACATATTCAAGCGTACTTGGAAGTAGCCTAATAATATTATTTTTCTGTACTAGGACACAAAACTTTATAATTTTGAAAAAAAATAGACAAATTACTTAAAAATTACGTCGGAATATGATACAATTAAACAGAATATATCTGTACTCGTAAGTGCATATATATATATATATATATAAGGTGGTAAACAATGTTTAAATTGTCTAGACAACAAAAAGATCATCGATATTTTGGTGGCAATAGATACGAAAAATATTCGATCAAAAAATTAAAAGTTGGTGCTGCGAGTGTTTTAATCGGAGCAGGATTTTTGTTTGGTTATCATGTTGAAGCTAGTGAACCAGATGCACCGATTACAAAGGTAACAGATAGTGGTTACAACAGAACTGGAACAGGTAATTCAGAAGTAGTAGATACTCAAGAATTTGTAATGGTGACTCATGAGAAACCAGGTGGAGTAGTAGAAGATGTTGCTATTTTAAAATCAAAATTTTCAGAAAATCTTGATCAATTAAAGAAAGACTATCCTGGATTTACTGCGACAAGCTTACAACTTGTTGGAACAAATAAATATAAAATTACTTATGTACCAGTTGCTGCAACAAATCAACTGGGTTCAACAAGAGAATCTGTAACTAATACAGGAGAGGCTGGTACTTCAAATAGTACATCAGCGGCTGCTAATCCAACACAACCAACAACTGAAAATAAAGTTAGTTTACAAGGCCATTTAGTAGGGAATCAAACAGAATATAATGTAGGAGAACAGATTATCTCAACATTTAGATTAGATGTATCAGCTCCTTCAAAATTAGAAGAAGGTTCTTATATTTTAGTGAATTTACCTGAGAATGAACCTATTACTGATGTACAATTTGGTACAGCTTTTAGAGTGGAAAAAGTAACGGATACACAGTATAAGATTTATACTGGAGAAGTTCCAAGTGGTTCTTATGGTAATTTCAATATTAGTTATAAATTTGATAAATATAGAACTGGCCGTAATTCGCAGACTTCTATTACTTCTCAAGTGATGGATAAAAATGGGAATCCAATTTCACCTGAGAAGACTACTAAGTCAGTGGTAGCAAATACAAATAAGAGTGGATATGCTAGTATTCATGTGGACAGTGAAAGTGGTGCTAGAGATTTAGCTTTATTTAACACAAATGCACCCGGTGATTCTATTGATGAAACTAAGAATAAAGAATTAGTTTTAAAATTAACAACATTAAATAAAGAAGTTGCTGCTGTCAATAAAATACAACATGCTATTACTTTACCGACAGGAGCTAGAGTATCAGAAACATCTATCAATGCAGGATGGACACAGGAAGGTAATATTGCTCGTTATACAAGAACCATATCAGATGCAAAAACTGTATTTGATCAAGGGAATAATACTAGCGATGATACACTTCGCATCAATATGCGTCAGGCAGGGACATTAGAAGAGTTTTTAAAAGGAAAAGAATTTACATTTACAGATAATGTAATTTATACAGATAAATCAGGAGAAACAAATACCAGTCAAGGGACAACTTCGTTAGTTGTGAAAGCTGTGAATCCATATAAAGATAACGGAGATGGAGCAACACCAAATACAGCAGGAGCGCAACCCCCATTAGTAATTAGTAACTTTACTAATGAACAGAATCATGAAAATAGAGTGAATATTGCAATTCCTGGAATCAATGCTGAGACCGATGATAAAAGAATTATTGTTTTCTGGAGAAGTGTTGACACTCCGACAAAAGTTAAGGAAGTTGAATTAACTATTGATAGTGATTTTGATCAAAAGAGATCAATTGAATTTTATGGGACTTGGAATAAGAATGGAGCATATGCAGCTTGGTATGCGCCAGATAATCTAGGAACCAGCAATACATTTGAAGTATATACTGTAAATGGTACAACGGAAACGAAGTTAGGGGAAATTGCCTTTAAAAAGAATGGAGGTACTTCAATAGATTTACCAGAAGGTACAACCCGAGTTTTATTAAAGCCAAAAGGTGAGATGACATTTACAAATGATACGCTTAGTCAAGCTGGTATTTATTTACATCAAAACTTAAAAGGCTTAGAAAAAGCTAAACAAATGGTAGCGGAAGGAAAAGAAGCTAAGAGTATCGTTACTGCAAAAGTTTCAACTCAAGATACAGATGTGGTCAATACAAGTATTTCTAAAACAATTTTAGCAGATGCTAGAACAGCTTTAAAATTGACACCGAGAACTAGGAAGATAGAAACGGTTCTAGCAGGGAATAAAACACAATCATTAAGTTCTGGAATAGAAGCTTATGATTACTCTCCTTCAGGTTTAGGAAATCGTGTATATAGTACATATACTTCACATGGTGCTACTACAGATAAAAAATTAGATTATTTAGGTACACAAAATCCTAAAATTATTGTAGAGTTACCAGATGGTTTTAGTTACGCCGGAAATAGCCCGCTTGTAACTAAAGATGATAATTATCAAAATACTGGTAAACGTGTATTGATTATTGATCCGAAGGATTCAAATACTCGTGAGAATGTAACTCCAGATTTAGAGTTTAATGTAGCACAGTGGGTTCAAACAGGTAGTTATCGTTTGAAATACACATTAGTTTGGGATGAAAGTAGATTCCTACATGGATTAAATCCAAATGATGAGTTTGATGGAGATAAGACAATTATCAATACATCAACTTTCACTTATGAAATTCCTGTAAGTAATACATCAGCGACACGATTACACGTAGATGTAACTGATAAAAATGATCAACGAGAAGGCTACACAACATCGTTACAGAATTTATCTCCGAAAACAGATGTGACATATCGTTTTACATTATCAAATACAGATAATTCAAAATTATCGAATAATGAAGTACTTGTGACATTACCTAAAAAAGGGGATAAGAATATTGTTGATACAAGTATAGCCCGTAATTCTGCATTTGATGTGGAAGCTACAGGAGAAGCAATAGCTCCCTCAGGATGGACTGCATACTACTTAACTTCTCCAATTAGTGGAACTGCAAATGAAGTTGCTGCAGCAACAACTTTAACAGCTGATCAAGTGACAGATTGGAGCAAGGTTACAGCAGTTAAGTTTGTTTCTAATCAAGGAACTACATTAAATCCGGGATTATCAAATGAATTTTTAGTACCAGCAAGAATTTCTAAAGATGCAAAAGATACACAGGTAGCTTATATTTCAGCAGCAGCAAAAACAAATGCAGAAGAAATATATAATGAAGCAAATGTAGCTTCTGTTACTATTAAAACAGAAAATATAAAAACTGGATCTGTTAAAATTGCATATGAAGATATGCAAGGGAATACAATTAAACCAACGATAACAGCTATTGAAAAAAGAGCTTATACAAAAGATTATAATGTAGATACAGAAGAATATCGTCCTGATGAATTTACATATAATGGCATAGCGTATAGATATATGCGAGTTAAAGAAACTTCAGCTCCGGTTGAAGGTGTTGTTAATAGTGAAGAAATTACGGTAACTTATGTTTATGATACTTTGTATGAAAATGTTCCAGAAACAAAAACAATTACACGTACGATTAAGTATGTAGATGCAAGTAACGAAACAACAGAAGTATCACCAAAAGTAGTTCAAACTGTTACACTAACAAGAACAAACAAACGAAACAAAGTAACAAATACGCTTGAAGAAGGAACATGGACACAAGGAAGTTGGGAAGAACAAGCTTCACCAACCGTAGCAAACTATGGAACACCAGATAAACCAAGTGTAGCGTCAGTGGCAGTAACACCAACAATGGAAAATGCCGAAGTAGTCGTGAAGTATCCACAAGCAAAAGAAGACGAAGTAGAAACAAAAGTAATTACACGTACGATTAAGTATGTAGATGCAAGTAACGAAACAACAGAAGTATCACCAAAAGTAGTTCAAACTGTTACACTAACAAGAACAAACAAACGAAACAAAGTAACAAATACGCTTGAAGAAGGAACATGGACACAAGGAAGTTGGGAAGAACAAGCTTCACCAACCGTAGCAAACTATGGAACACCAGATAAACCAAGTGTAGCGTCAGTGGCAGTAACACCAACAATGGAAAATGCCGAAGTAGTCGTGAAGTATCCACAAGCAAAAGAAGACGAAGTAGAAACAAAAACTATTACACGTACAATCAACTACCTAGAAAAAGGTACAAATAAAGTCTTGAAAGATCCAGCGGTACAAAGCGTGACGTTATCAAGAACAAAAACAACAAACAAAGTCACTGGAGAAGTTACATACGGAGAATGGAGCAAAGGCAGTTGGTCAGAAGTAATACCAGAATCAATAGCAAACTACAAAGTTCCAAGTGTAACAAGAGTAGAAGCGACAGAAGTAACATCAACAACAGATGATAAAACAATTGATGTATACTATGAAGCAGATACTAAACCAGCGCCTAAACCAGCGCCTAAACCAGAGCCTAAACCAGAGCCTAAGCCGGAACCAGCACCAGTTCCATCAACACCAGAGACTCCTGAACAACCAGTAGCTCCAGTGCAACCGGAACAACCAACAACTCCAACCCAACCTGCTGTTCCAACACCAGCTGAAACATCAGTACCAACTGATTCAGCTACTCAACCAGCAACACCTAAATATGTTGAAGGTCAAAAAGAGTTGCCTAACACAGGTACAGAAGCTAACGCTAGCCTTGCAGCGCTTGGACTTCTTGGAGCCCTAGGTGGATTTGGACTTCTTGCTCGCAAGAAAAAAGAAGACTAAAAACTCATAGTTTTTGAGAAGATGATTCGTCATCTTCTTTTTTTATTATTATATTTTCCTTTCAATTGATTTTTAACTAGTCTCAGTTATAATCCTATAATGTTACGATGTTTCAAATAAAGTATTTGAGATTTTATTTTAAAAATGCTATAATAATAAATTGCCTAGGCTCAAAATAGAGTCTAATAAGCTCTCTCTACTAACTTATAGTAATTCAGTATTTATTTGTATGTACAAATATATGTATATGTATAGAATAAGTGCGACGTTTCTAAAATAGAGGTGACTGTCCGTTTCCTCTTTAGATATATCTATCTAACGTTTGCACTTTTTATATGACATCAGAAAGGTCTGAATGGCTATTAGTATGAGATAGAAAGATTAGCCAGGAGTTAGGTATAATAGAAAAAAATAATTTTATAAAAGGAGGTTGTAACTCTAGAATTAGGAGCAAGTACTATCCAGTTGACAGAAAAGACAGCTGAAACATCTAAGAAAGAAGAAGTTAAAGTAAATAAGTCACTTCTTGAAACAAGTATTTCAAATTTAGAGACTGCATTATCAAATGCTAAGTTTGCGGATGCCTCAGTTGTAGCCAAAGCTCGTGAAGCTTTAGCCACTGCCAAATCTGTTTTAGTAAATGAAACTGCCAAGCAAGAAGAGGTAAATATTCAAAAAGATATTCTTTCTTCATTAAAAACAGTTGTAATAGAATCAAACAAGCTAGGATTAGAAACAAAAGAGGCTGATAAAGATAAGGCAGCAAAAGAAGAAGCAGAAAAAAGCATCACGCCAACAGAAAAAGCTGTTTCTGTTGCAACAACTATCTTGACACAAGTTTCTTCAGAAGCTGATGTAACCAATACCCTTGCTGCTACAGAACTTCGTAAGAAGGAAGTAACGGAAGAAGCTCGAGTAGCAGTTGAAGCAGCGGTTGCTAAAAACCAAGCGGTACTTAACGAATCAAAAGTACTTTTAGCTGACAAGAGCGTTACAAAGGAACAAGTAGATGCTCAATTAGAACGTTTAAATGAATCGATTCTTGCAGTCTACAGTGAGCTTAAAAAAGCTGGAATTGGTCGTGACGGTAACTATAGTGTAGCGTTATCGGCTGATGAAGGATATACTAGCAATTCAACAGAATTAAGAAAAGAAAATGGTGAATTTATTACAGCTACTGGTAAATCATACAAAACATTAGACGGTAATAGTAACTATAAAGTATATGTTCATGGATACCAATCTGAAAATACAGAAGTTGGAGCAGCTAACAGTGGTAGACCAGATATAGGTGGTCGTACGGATATTCCTTTATCAAAAACTGAAGCTAAAAAAATTGCAGACGAAGCTCTATTATGGAGAGGAAAAGTTCGTGCTAGTGGCAGAAATAATAACAACAATACTTGGGGAGCAGGTGGACCGTACGAGTACCTTGCAACTGAAATTTATGGTTATACTTACGAACAAGGAACTCACTATGTATACCTTACAGATGTGAAAAAACGTTTCAGTTTATCACCAGAAGCAGAAGCAGCAGGGTATTCAATTAAAAAGATTGACCTTAGTAACTTGATTCCAGGTGCTGGATATAATGAAACAACGGACACAGTAGAAGGATATGTAGCATCTAACCTTCAAAATGGTGTTTATGATATGCGTTATATCTTAACAGTTGAAAAAGACGGACAATCTCAACAAGTGACATTCCGTGACTTAACGGCTGGTTGGATCGGATGGCAAGACTCATCAGCTCCATCTATTTTAGGAACATCTAAAATGGTTACAATCGGAGATGAAGTAGACCACGACATTAAATATGTAGATAATGAGGGAATGAATAAAGATGAACGTGCGGGATATGCTTATGCAAATGATGGTTCTAAAGTAATAGCAGGTTCTAAAACGGCCCCATCTACATCAAAAGCAGCAACATTCACAGCTATTGATGGAACAAAAGTAAGAACAATGAGTTCACCTCAAACAGTTAATGCGCACACTGCATTAAATGGTGTTTACACAGGTAAGGACACATCAATTACAGATGTTATTCCGGGATTAAAT
This sequence comes from uncultured Streptococcus sp., assembly GCF_963521255.1. Lineage (GTDB taxonomy): Bacteria > Bacillota > Bacilli > Lactobacillales > Streptococcaceae > Streptococcus. Next base: position 16,417 of record NZ_CAUQTU010000002.1, read on the forward strand.
TATAATCCAACAACAGGGAAAATTCATGGAACAGCTTCAGAAGCTGGAATCTATACTGTAGCTGCATTAGCAAAAGACTACAATAATTCTACAAACGCTAAGAATATTGACTGGAATATGGACGGGCAAGAGGCTCACGAAAATATTACAATTGCAGTAGCACCAAAAATTACAGTATCTAACGTAGAAGCTTATGCAACTAAAGTTCCTGTAACAGTATCAAACGGAGCAAATAAAGCAGAAATTACGATGCCTGATGGAACTGTAACAAACTTAGTTATCAAAGATGGGAAATGGACTGTAGGCGCAGGGACTACGAATACAGCTGTAAAAGAAGGTGATCAATTAGCAGATGCTTCAGCAACAGCGTCAACTAAATTTGAACTACCTGTAACTTCAGATTCAACACAATATGTTGGAATTAATAGTATTGAAGCAAAAGCCTCTACAGATAAAGTTCGTGCAGATATTCAACGTGAAATTGCAACAGTAAAAGATGCAGCTGGAAAATCTTATACAGCGACATTTAACCGTGCAACAGGTAAATATACTCTTGCTAATGAAGATGCGTATGTGTTAAAAGATAATGGAGACGGAACATCAACTTTAACAGAACGTCGTGTATATACAGATGCAAAAGAAAATGGAGATGTTGATTTTATCGTTTATGAATTCACACGTACATGGAATGCAACTTCTTCAGCAGCTGATTTAATTGATAAAGTAGCAGAAATCCGTAAAAATGGTGTAGTAACAGCAGTAGGAGACGTAACTCGTACAGTTACAGCTGTACCAAGAGAACAAACAGCTGATAAACAAGGCCTTATTGTTACAGTGAAGTATGATTCAGCAACAAAACAATGGACAGCTTCAGATGGTTCAACAGTAACAGCAAAAGAATCTAATGCAGGATGGTCAATTGAAACAACTTCAGGATTCAAAGGGTATGTATCTTATCGTGAAGCAATTGGAAATGATGTAGCATCTATCCAAAATGATAAACCGACTGCCTCATCTACAAGTTACGCTGAAACAAAAGATAACTCTGTAGATTTACTAAAATCTCCTAAAGCTAATGTAGGATTTGAAGATGTGATTGATGACAAATCAGATGATGCTGAGTCAGAAACTATCAAAACTAAATTAACAGTAACAGCTCCAGATGGAACGAAGAAAGAATTTAACTTAGCAGATGCGGAAGAAAAAGCTTATATTCAAGCACAACGTACAGCTGCACAAAAAACACAAGCAGCAGCAACGGCAATTGAAGAGGCTCAAGCGGCTTATAATGAACTAGCTCGTATTCAAGAACAAGTAGACCGTCAAGTACAAATGATTGCAGACGCAGAAGCAGCATTAGCGAACTTAAAACTTCGTACAATTTCTGTCACAGCTAAGAACTTAGCTGAGAAGAAACTTAAAGATGCACAAGACTTCAAAGCTAACTTAGATGAGAAATTAAAAGAAGCTCAAGGAAAACTTCCTGAATTAACAGCGAAAGTTACTTCAAGTCGTCAAGAAGCTTTAGAAGCAGAAAAAGCAGTAGAAGCAGCACGTACAGCATTGAAAACAAAAGCGACTGAAAACTTATCAAATCCAGAAGTTGTAGCCTATACATTAGGTCAATACGGATCTTATAAAGTAACTGTAAGAGCGGTTGATTCAAATGGTGTTGTAACGACTCCAACAGTAGGAAAAACAGATGATGGAGCAGTAACAGAAGATGCAGTTGCAGAAACAACATACTACATTGTAGTATCTAAACCAGAAAAATCAGCAGGTGCAGAAGGACAAGAACAAACCGATTCAATGGAAACAGGATTCAAGACTGGATTACCAAATAATGCAGAAGTATCTGACTACAAACTAGTTGATCCAGTATCAGGTAAGAAAACAGATTCTGTAACAACTGAAGAAGGTACGTATGTGATTGATGGAACTACAGGAGCAGTATCATTTACACCTGCACCAGGATTTATCGGTAATGCTAAACCATTAACAGTGGCAGCTAACGTAACAATCACAGGGGATGACGGGCAACCAGTAGTAGTAGAATCTACAACGACTTATACACCAACAGTATATGGTGTTAAACCAAAAGATGATGAAACAACTGGAAAACAAGGTCAAGTTCAAACTTCAATTCCAGGAAGTCAAAGATTCTCAGCATTAAATACAACAGCTAATACTCCAGATAATACAAACGTAGACTGGACAACAGCTAAGTACTCATTAGAAGGTGCTAATGAAGAAGGTAAGGTTGTAGTTGAAGGAGAAGGAACATACGCTATTGACCCAGCAACAGGTGCAGTAACATTTACACCAGAACCAAGCTTCAAAGGACAAGCGAAAGGCGTAGAAGTAAAAGTATCTGTAACAGCAACTGATTCAGAAGGAAACAAAGTTGAAGTTACATCTAGTGGAGATTACACACCAGAAGTTGAAGCAGTAGAACCAACTGCAGAACCTAAGAAAACAAGTGGAAAACAAGGACAACCTCAAACTCAAGATACGACTACAATGTTTAAAGAAGGAGATACTACTGCTCCTATCGAAAAATCTACGATTAAATTAGTAGATCCAACAGGTGCAGAAGTAACGACTCTTCCAGCTACAAAAGATGGAAAAACAGTTGGTACTTACACAATCGACCCAACTACAGGAGTGATTACATTCCAACCGAATAAAGACTTCACTGGAACACCAGAACCAGCGAAAGTAGTAGCGGCAGATAAAAATGGAACAAAAGTTGAAACAACTTATACTCCAACGGTTACTCCAGTAGAACCAGAAGGTCAAGATAAAACAACAACTGGATACCAAGGTAAACCACAAACAGGAACGGTAACATTTACTGAGGGAGATCCTGAATTCCCAATCGATAATAAAGTACCTGCAACATTTGAAGATGGAACAACTAGAAAAGAAGTTCCAGGAGAAGGAGTCTACACCGTAGCAGCTGATGGAACGGTAACATTTGTACCTGAAAACCAATTTACTGGAACAGCTAAAGGTGTAACTGTAAAACGTGTGGATACAAATGGAACTCCAGCTACAGCGAAATACACACCAATTGTTATACCGGTAGTACCAGAAGGATTTGATAATGTTACAACAGGAGTTCAAGGTGAAACTCAAAACGGTAAACCATACTTCAAACCTGGACATGAAGATACGCCAATTGATAAAAATGTACCACCGAAATTTATCAATCCAACAACTGGACAACCAACAGATGAAACAACAATTCCTGCAAAAACTCCTGAAGGAAAAGAAATTGGAACATATACAATCGATCCAACTACAGGAGTAATTACATTCACTCCAACGGATAAAAGTTATGTAGGACCAGTTAAACCAGCAACGGTTCAACGTCAAGATACGAATGGAACACCAGTTGATGCTGAATATACTCCAGTAATCGTAGGGGTTAAACCAACGGCTAAACCAGCTGAATCAACTGATGTACAAGGTGTAGAACAATCAAAAGAAGTAACATTTGCACCAGGGAAGGCGGATGTAAATGGAACAGAAAAATCAGTAGCAATTGATCCTGCTTCATTCAAACTATTAGGTGAAGATGGACAACCGGCAACCTCAGTACCAGCTAAAAATCCAGCAGGAGATGTTGTTGGTACTTACACACTAAAAGTGGTAGATGGAAAAGCAACGGCGGTATTTACACCAACGGATAAAACATATGTAGGAGCTGTTAAACCAGTAACGATTCAAGCGGCAGATAAAAATGGAACAACAGTAAAAACTACGTATACTCCAAATATCACGCCAATTAAACCAACGGCAACACCAGCTAAGACAACGGATCTACAAGGAAAAGCTCAATTTGGAACGCCAACATTTACAGCAGGAGATTCAAGAGTACCGATTGTTGAAACTTCAACGAAATTAATCGATCCAGTTTCTGGTAACCCAGTAGACTCTGTAACAGTAGAAGGTGAAGGAACGTATACAATCGAATCAAATGGAAGTATTAAATTCCAACCAGAACCACAATTCACTGGAAAAGCAACAGGTATTGAAGTTCAACGCTTAGATGAAAATGGTACACCTGCTAAAGCTAAGTACACACCGACAGTGACTCCAGTAAAACCAACAGGAGAAGATGTTAAATCTGAAGATATCCAAGGTGCTGAACAAAAAGGAACACCAGTATTCAAACCAGGAAATACTGAAGTTCCAATTACAATGACTGATGCGCAACCAGCGAAATTAGTTGATCCAGAAACAGGTAACCCAGTAGACTCTGTAACAGTAGAAGGAGAAGGAACGTATACTGTTAACCCAACTACAGGTGAAGTAACATTTACGCCAAAACCTGAGTTTACAGGAGTTGCAACAGGAGTAACTGTTCAAGTAAAAGATGCGAATGGCACACCAGTAGAAGCAAGATACACTCCTGAAGTTAAAGGGGTAACACCAACAGCAAAACCAGCTAAAACTAAAGACATTCAAGGTGCGAAACAAACAGGATTACCAGAATTCAAAGGTGGAACAGTAACGGTTAATGGTGTACCAAAAACTGTTGAGATTGACGAAACAAAAGCACCTCAATTAATCGATCCAGAAACAGGGAAGACAACTGATGAACCAGTAGTAATCCCAGGAGAAGGAACATATACTGTGGAAAACGGTATGGTAGTGTTCACACCAGAACCACAATTTACAGGTAAAGGTGAGGGAGTAGAAGTACAACGTGTTGACAAAAATGGAACGCCTGTAGCTGCTAAGTATACTCCAACAGTAGTACCAGTAACTCCAACTGGAGAAGATAAAACATCTACTGGACCTAAAGGTCAAGTTCAAACAGGAACTCCAGAGTTCGAAGGTGGTTCAGCGGAAATCAAAGGTAAAAAAGTAACTGTTGAAATCGATACGAATGTACCTGCAAAATTAGTTGATCCTAAGACAGGAGATCCAGTTGATTCAGTAACAGTTGATGGAGAAGGAATATATACAATTGATCCTAATAGTGGTGAAGTAACATTTACTCCAAACCCAGAATTCTTAGGAACAGCAACAGGTGTAACAGTTCAACGTCAAGATAAAAACGGAACACCTGTAACAGCTAAGTACACACCAACAGTTATTCCAGTAACGAAGACTGTAGACAAAACATCAGAAGGTGCTAAGAATACTCCACAATCTAACACTCCAGAATTCACAGGAGATGTTGACTTAGATGTACCGCCAACATTTGATGATGGAACAACTACAAGAACTGTAGAAGGAGAAGGAACGTATACAATCGATGCGACTGGCAAAGTTACATTTACGCCAGAACCAGAATTTACAGGTACTGCAGATGGAATTACTGTCGTTAGAAAAGATAAATTAGGTAAAACTATTTCTGCTACTTACACACCAACAGTTCGTCCAGATACTGAGTTTGTAGATGAAAATGGAAATCCAATTAAAGGATATCCAAGCGAAGATGGAACAACACCGAAGAAAGATATTCCTGAGTATCGTTATGTAGAAACAGTAACAGACGAACACGGAAACACTAGACATATCTATAAACAAGTTGTAACCTTCTTCAAGGATAAAGAAGGAAACGAAATTCCAAATTATCCAACAGAAGAAGGAAAAAAACCGAAGAAAGATAATATTCCGAACTACAGATTTGTAGAGACTAAGGAACTTCCAAATGGAGATACAGAACATATCTACGAAAAAGTAACTACATTCTTTAAAGATAAAGATGGTAAGGAACTTCCAAATAAACCTTCTGAAAAAGGTATTGTTGAGAAGAAAGACATTCCAGGCTATAAATTCGTAGAGACTAAGAAACTTCCAAATGGTGACATCGAACACGTATATGAAAAGGTAACGACTTCATTCAAGGATAAAGAAGGAAACGAGATTCCAGGCAATCCAACAGAAGAAGGCGAACAGCCTAAGAAAGACATTCCAGGCTATAAATTCGTAGAGACTAAGAAACTTCCAAACGGAGATATCGAACACGTATATGAAAAGGTTGTAACGCCAACACCAACACCTGCTCCATTTGAATACAAAGTCATCACAACTTATGTAGATGAAAACGGAGAATTAATCATCCCAGATGAAAATGGTTCACATCCAGGTAAAGAATTAAAAGGATATGAAATCGTTCGTACTGAAACAGATGCGAATGGCAATGTCCATAATATTTACCGTAAAGTGACAACACCAACACCAGAAACATCAATCATCACAACATTTGTGGACGAAAATGGTAATCCAATTCTTCCAAATGAAAATGGTGAAGTTCCAGCTAAAGATATCCCAGGATATGAATTAGTAAGAACAGAAAAAGATGCAAACGGAAATGTTCGTCATGTTTATCGTAAGGTTCAAGAAACAACACAAGAGCAACCAGTACAACCAACAGCAGTGAAAGAAGCTGAAGGTAAACGCGAATTGCCAAATACTGGTACAGAAGCTAACGCTAGCCTCGCAGCGCTTGGACTTCTTGGAGCCCTAAGTGGATTTGGACTTCTTGCTCGCAAGAAAAAAGAAGACTAAAAACTCATAGTTTTTGAGAAGATGATTCGTCATCTTCTTTTTTTATTTTAGTCTTTTTACTTGCGTAAAAAAATGTTTTTTAGTATAATAGTTTATTGTGAGCGAACCTCACTTACCCCTTGCAAAGTCTTGGGGTCATTAGACCAAAAGGAGGAACATATCAATGGCTAAATACGAAATTCTTTATATTATTCGTCCAAACATTGAAGAAGAAGCTAAAAACGCTTTGGTAGCACGTTTTGACTCTATTTTGACTGACAACGGTGCAACTGTTGTTGAATCAAAAACTTGGGAAAAACGTCGTCTTGCATACGAAATCCAAGATTTCCGTGAAGGACTTTACCACATCGTTAACGTTGAAGCAAACGACGATGCAGCTCTTAAAGAGTTTGACCGTCTTTCAAAAATCAACGCTGACATTCTTCGTCACATGATCGTCAAAACTGACGCGTAAGAAGGTAAACTATGATTAACAATGTTGTACTTGTAGGGCGTATGACACGTGACGCTGAGTTGCGTTATACCCCATCAAATGTAGCAGTTGCGACTTTTACTCTTGCAGTAAACCGTACATTTAAGAGTCAAAATGGCGAACGTGAGGCTGATTTTATCAATGTCGTTATGTGGCGCCAGCAGGCTGAAAACCTTGCTAACTGGGCTAAAAAAGGCTCACTTATCGGGGTGACAGGTCGTATCCAGACTCGTAGTTACGATAACCAGCAAGGACAACGTGTCTACGTGACAGAGGTCGTGGCTGAGAATTTCCAAATGTTGGAAAGCCGTAGTGTGCGTGAAGGTCACACAGGTGGAGCTTATTCTGCACCAACTGCAAACTATTCAGCGCCTACAAATTCAGTACCAGACTTTTCACGTGATGAAAATCCATTTGGAGCAACAAATCCATTGGATATTTCAGATGATGATTTACCATTCTAATGGACAACTAAAATTATAAAGGAGAAAAAACATGGCTCAACAACGTCGTGGCGGATTCAAACGCCGTAAAAAAGTTGATTACATCGCAGCAAACAAAATTGAATATGTTGATTACAAAGATACTGAGCTTCTTAGCCGTTTCGTTTCAGAACGTGGGAAAATCCTTCCTCGTCGTGTAACAGGAACTTCAGCTAAAAACCAACGTAAAGTAACAACAGCTATCAAACGCGCTCGCGTAATGGCTTTGATGCCTTTCGTAAACGAAGATTAAAAAAAGGGGTCCAGTGGACCTCTTTTTCATGAGCTCGGAAATAAGAAAGCGAATTGAGACTCGGTTGGGTCTTTTTTCACGAGTTCTGGAATGAGAAGTCGAGTTGAATTTGGCTGGACTTTTTCATAAACAATTATTTTCTTCTTATCCAAGGACTTACAATAAAACTGGAAACTTTTTGAAAATAGGGGATTTAGCTACTTTATGGTATAATGGAAAGAGTTAGATTGAAAGAGGTAGTGAGATGGATGCGAAATTAAGATATAAGGCAAAGAAAATCAAGATTGTCTTTTTTGATATTGATGATACATTGCGAAATTCTAAGACTGGTTTTATTCCAGCTTCAATCCCAACTGTTTTTAAGCAATTACGTGAGAAAGGAATTTTGACAGGTATTGCTTCTGGGCGAGGGATTTTTGGTGTCGTTCCGGAGATTCGTGAGCTCAAACCTGACTTTTTTGTAACCTTAAATGGGGCCTACATCGAAGATAAAAAAGGTCAGGTTATTTATCAACATCAGATTGAGAAGTCAGATGTTGAGGAGTATATCTCTTGGGCCAAGCAAGAGGGAATTGAGTATGGTTTGGTTGGGAGTCATGATGCCAAATTGTCGACTCGCACCGATATGATTAGTGAAGCGATTAATCCAATTTACCCTGATTTGGATGTGGATCCCGATTTCCACGAGAAAGAAGACATCTATCAGATGTGGACTTTTGAAGATAAGGGAGATGACTTGCACTTGCCTGACAGTCTCTCAGACAAACTTCGCATGGTTCGTTGGCATCAACATTCGTCTGATATTGTGCCGATTTCAGGCTCCAAAGAGACTGGTGTGGAAAAGGTTGTGGAACACCTAGGATTGAAACCAGAGAACGTCATGGTTTTTGGAGATGGGCTGAATGACTTGGAACTCTTTGATTATGCTGGAATCAGCGTTGCAATGGGAATTTCTCATGATAACATCAAAGAAAAAGCAGATTACATTACAAAAACATTAGAAGAAGATGGCATTTTTGATGCCTTAGAAGGATTTGGTATGGTAGAAAAAGAATTGCATTTCCCACAAGTAGATATTGAAACAGTAGAAGGTCCTATCGCGACTATTAAGACCAATCACGGAGACTTGCGTATCAAGCTTTTCCCTGAACATGCTCCTAAAACAGTAGCTAACTTTGTAGCTCTTTCAAAAGATGGTTACTATGATGGTGTCATTTTCCACCGTATTATCAAGGACTTTATGATTCAAGGTGGAGACCCAACTGGAACTGGTATGGGTGGCGAGTCAATCTACGGCGAATCATTCGAAGATGAATTCTCAGAAGAACTTTACAATATCCGTGGTGCCCTTTCTATGGCCAATGCTGGTCCAAATACCAACGGCAGCCAGTTCTTTATAGTCCAAAATCAACATTTGCCTTATTCTAAGAAAGAAATTGCTCGTGGTGGTTGGCCAGAACCGATTGCGGAAATCTATGCCAACCAAGGTGGAACTCCTCACTTAGACCGCCGTCACACTGTATTTGGTCAGCTAGCTGATGAAGTTTCTTACGCTGTCTTGGATGCCATTGCTTCTGTTGAGACAGGAGCTATGGACAAGCCAGTTGAAGATGTCGTGATTGAAACAATTGAAATCGAGGACTAAGATGAAAATCGGTGATAAGCTAAAGGGCCGTATTACAGGGATTCAGCCCTACGGAGCCTTTGTTGAGCTAGAAACGGGTGATACGGGGTTGATTCACATTTCAGAGATTCGGACAGGCTTTATTGAAAATATTCATGAAGCCTTGAAAGTCGATGAAGAGGTTCAGGTTCAGGTAGTGGATTTAGATGAATTTACAGGGAAAGCCAGTCTTTCTATCCGCACTTTAGAGGAAGAAAAGCACCAGTTTCCGAGACGGAGACGTTTTTCAAGCGATCGTTTTAACTACGGCTTCGCACCTCTCAAACGAATGATGCCAATTTGGACCAAGGAAGCCCTTCAACATTTGAAGAAGCAGAAGAATTAGTTAGAAATCTATATTCTTTGTAATGTTAATATAAATTTGTTATAATAAGACCATGGAAGAAGAACAATTATTAAAATCCGGAGAGCGTATTAACCAGCTTTTTTCGACAGATATCAAAATCATTCAAAATAGAGAGGTTTTTAGCTATTCGGTGGATAGTGTTCTCTTGTCACGTTTTCCACGTTTTCCTAAAAAGGGCTTGATAGTGGATTTCTGCGCTGGAAATGGAGCAGTGGGACTATTTGCTAGCACTCGTACTCAGGCACAGATTTTGGCTGTTGAGATTCAGGAACGTTTGGCGGATATGGCTGAACGCTCTGTCCGTTTGAATGGTTTAGAAGAGCAGATGGAGGTCATCTGTGATGATTTGAAAAATATGCCTTCTCGTATACAGGGAAGTAAGGTGGATATGATTTTGTGTAATCCGCCCTATTTCAAGGTGGATCCTCATTCCAACCTGAATGAGAGCGAACATTACCTCTTGGCGCGCCATGAAATTACGACTAATTTGCAGGAAATCTGTCGTAGTGCTCAGAGTATTCTCAAGTCTAATGGGCGTTTGGCCATGGTTCATCGTCCTGATCGACTTTTAGATATCTTGGATAGCTTGCAACGGCATAATCTAGCCCCTAAGCGCCTGCAGTTTGTTTATCCAAAGCGAGAAAAGGAAGCCAATATGCTTCTGATTGAGGCTATCAAGGATGGCTCGACAAGTGGCTTCAAGGTCTTGCCACCTCTCATTGTACACAATGATGATGGTTCTTATACACCGGAACTTGAAGAGATTTATTATGGATCATAAGGCTTATATGTACGTGCTGGAGTGTCGTGACGGATCCTACTATACAGGCTATACGACTGATGTGATGAGACGCCTCACTGTCCATAATAGTGGGAAGGGAGCCAAATACACACGAGCACGCTTGCCAGTCAAACTGATCTATGCTCAAGGTTTTGCCAGTAAGGAAGAAGCCATGTCAGCTGAAGCCCTTCTCAAGCGTAAGAAGAGGCCACAGAAGGAGCAATTTTTATCTGAAAATCAAGATAGAAATTTACTCAGTTATTTTGAAGAATCGTGAGGAGCCCTTTGACTCCTCTTACTTTTGTCAAAAAGCGAAAAAAATGCTACAATAAAGAGAATAAACAAAATGAGGTATTATCATGTCTAAGATTCTAGTATTTGGTCACCAAAATCCAGACTCAGATGCCATTGGGTCATCTGTAGCCTTTGCCTACCTTGCAAAAGAAGCTTACGGTTTGGATACGGAAGCTGTTGCCCTTGGAACTACAAATGAAGAAACAGCCTTTGTCTTGAACTATTTTGGTGTGGAAGCACCGCGTGTTATCACTTCTGCCAAAGCAGAAGGTGCAGAGCAAGTTATCCTGACTGACCACAATGAATTCCAACAATCTGTATCAGATATTGCTGAAGTAGAAGTTTATGGTGTTGTAGACCACCACCGTGTGGCTAACTTTGAAACTGCAAGCCCACTCTACATGCGTTTGGAGCCAGTTGGCTCAGCGTCTTCAATTGTTTACCGTATGTTCAAAGAACATGATGTAGCTGTGCCTAAAGAGCTTGCTGGTTTGATGCTTTCAGGTTTGATTTCAGATACCCTTCTTTTGAAATCACCAACAACACACCCAACAGATACAGTCATTGCTCCTGAATTGGCTGAATTAGCTGGTGTAAACTTGGAAGAATATGGTCTAGCAATGTTGAAAGCTGGTACAAACTTGGCTAGCAAATCTGCTGAAGAATTGATTGACATCGATGCTAAGACTTTTGAATTGAACGGAAATAATGTCCGTGTTGCCCAAGTAAACACAGTTGACATCGCTGAAGTTTTGGAACGTCAAGCAGAAATTGAAGCTGCAATTCAAGCTGCCAACGCAGCAAACGGCTACTCTGACTTTGTCTTGATGATTACAGATATCGTCAACTCAAACTCAGAAATCCTAGCACTTGGTGCTAACATGGACAAGGTCGAAGCGGCTTTCAACTTCAAACTTGAAAACAACCATGCTTTCCTTGCTGGTGCCGTTTCACGTAAGAAACAAGTGGTACCTCAATTGACTGAAAGCTTCAATGCTTAAGATTTTGAGTGTTAATTCAAATTAGGAAAGGCTAGTTTGAATTATATCGAAAGGAGTTTCGGCTCCTTTTTTTCTAGGAGTGAAGCATGTTAGAAAATGGCGATTTGATTTTTGTGAGAGATGAGTCAGATATAGGACAGGCCATCCAGACTTCCACAGGCAACTATAACCATGTTGCGATTTGTTTGAATGGGATGATTTATCATGCTAGTGGACAGGCTGGTGTTGTCTGTCAAGAACCGGCAGCCTTCTTTGAGTCCAATCACTTGTACGACCTCTATGTTTACCCAGAAATGGATATCCATTCGGTGAAGGAAAGAGCTTGTAAACATCTGGGAGCTCCCTACAATGCTTCTTTCTATCCAGATGGCGCTGGTTTCTACTGTTCCCAGTATATAGCAGAAATTCTACCGATTTTTGAAACTATTCCTATGAAATTTGGGAATGGGGAGCAGGAGATTAGTGATTTTTGGATAGAGTATTATAGAGAACTAGGCCTACCTGTACCTTTGAACCAAGCTGGGACCAATCCCAGTCAATTGGCAGCATCGCCTCTGTTAGAATGTAAAGAAAGGAATCTTCATGATTCAGATTTTTAATCCATCTCGTTTGACGAGACAGCCATTTTTTAGAGAATTGATCCGCTATCTGGACCAGCATGAGGATGTTATTTTAAGGGAAATCAAGGCTCAATTTCCAGATGTAGCAGTTGATAAACTCATGGAAGAGTATATAAAGGCAGGCTTGATTTTACGTGAAAATAAGCGCTATTACCTCAATCTTCCTATGCTTGAGTCGCTTGATAGTCTAGAACTGGATCAAGAGATTTTTGTCAGCGAAGCTAGTCCAGTCTATCAAGCCTTGTTAGAGCAGAGGTTTGAGACAGAATTACGCAATCAAACCAATGCAGCTATTTTAGTTGAAAAGACGGACTTTGCGAGATCAAAAATGACCCTGTCCAATTATTTCTACAAGGTCAAACATCAGTATCCTTTGACAGAAAAACAGCAGGAACTCTATGACATTTTGGGAGATGTTAATCCTGAATATGCTCTCAAATATATGACGACTTTTTTGATCAAATTTCTCAAAAAAGACCAGCTTATGCAGAAACGCCGTGATATCTTTGTGGATAGTTTAGTTGTCCTAGGTTATATTGTCCAAAATGAAGATGGAAAGTATGAGTTGGCTATCGATTTGGATAAGGAAAGATTAACTTTCTACTTGGTCTGATTTCTTGTTTCTGAGCACATTGTTTGACTTTCCTTAGTATTCGGTATAAACTATATGTAACCGGTAACACATATCGGAATAAAATTAAAGGAGACAATCATATGTCACTTGAAAACAAATTGGAACAAGCAACAGGCGCTATCAAAGAAGGATTTGGTAAAGTTACTGGGGATAGCAAGACTGAAGCAGAAGGCGCTGTAGAAAAGACAGTTGCTAAGGCAAAAGAAGTAGTTGAAGATGCTAAAGGTGCTGTAGAAGGTGCCGTTGAAGGTTTGAAAAACGCTTTTAAATAAAGATAAAAAAATCAAGGGATTCATTTCCCTTGATTTTTTACTATCTTATAAATAATTTTCCGCGACGGCTGCATCTCCTGGGTAGGCTTCTTTCTTGCCTTGTACGATTTGGTAGCAATCGGCTCCCTTACCAGCAATAATGACAGCATCTAATTCGTGATTTGTGATATCCATAGCTACTTTGATGGCTTCTTGGCGATCTGGAATCTTTTCAACAGGATGATTGATGTAGCTACTGATTTCATCCGCAATGGCCATTGGGTCTTCATAGTTGGGGTCATCAGCAGTTAGAAAGACTTGAATCTCAGGATGTTGGTTAAGGAGAAGTCCAAAGTCCTTACGACGGCTTTCACCTTTATTTCCTGTTGAACCGAGAACCAAAGCAATTTTTCCAGTTTGATGAGTTTCTACAACATTGATGAGTTTTTTGAGACTGTCCCCATTGTGGGCATAGTCGATAAAAACCTTGGCGCCATTTTTCTGCGTGAGGACTTCCATACGACCAGGAACGCGGGTCACAGCGATTCCTTTTTTGATGTCCTCTAGACTAGCTCCCAGACGGAGGCAAGCAAGTCCAGCAGCAACTGCATTTTCTTGATTGAAGTGGCCAATGAGTTGGATATCATAATCACCAGCGAGTTTACCTGTAGCTGAAAAGCTAAAGGCTTTGGAATTCTCGATTTGGTTACTTGACTGACTACCGTAGAAATCATGGTCTTGATCTGCCACTTGTTCTTTCAAGACAGAAAAGTGGTCCATGTCACTGTTAATGATGACTGCTCGGCTATTTTCCATCAAGAGACGTTTGTGGTAGAAGTAGTCTTCAAAGCTAGGGTGTTCAATCGGGCCGATATGGTCTGGAGTGATGTTAAGAAAGACTCCTACATCAAAGGTCAGGCCATAGACTCGATGGACTAGATAGGCTTGACTAGAGACTTCCATTACGAGATGGGTTCTTCCATTATTAACAGCTTGAGCCATCATGTCAAAGAGGTCGATATTTTCAGGTGTTGAGAATGAAGATTTAAAGAAAGTCTTGCCATCTAGAGTTGTATTCATGGTTGACAAGAGGGCGGTTGGGTAGCGTTGAGATAGGATGTTGTAAGCAAAGTAAGCTGCTGTTGTCTTACCCTTAGTTCCTGTGAAGGCGAGAATTTTGAGTTTCTCTTGTGGATTACCATAGAACTCCATGGCAATCAAACTCATGGCTTTCTTTATATCGTTCACAATGATGACAGGGATGCCGACTTCGTAGTCCTTTTCAGCCACATACCAACCGAGGCCTTGAGAGACGGCAGAAATCAAAAATTCCTTCTTAAAGGCAGCACCTTTTGCAAAAAAAAGAGTGTCTTCTTTTACTTTTCGGCTGTCGTAACTAATGCTATCAAAAACAACTTTGCTGTAGTTGTAGTGATAATGTCCTTGGTCGATAATCTCACGGAAGAGATTATCTTTCTTTAAAATATCTAATACGGTTTCAATCTTTATCATACTTTCTATTTTAAACCGAAAGTCGTAAATTTACAAGTGACAAGGAAAAGTTTATAATGGAAGATGAGGAATTTTTCCTAGTGATTAAAATAAAATGAGGAATCTATGTCTAACGAAAACAATCACCAGCAGGCTCAGATGTTACGGGGGACTGCTTGGCTAACGGCTAGTAACTTTATCAGTCGTCTACTCGGTGCCATTTATATCATCCCTTGGTATATATGGATGGGGTCTTATGCGGCTACAGCAAATGGTCTCTTTACCATGGGCTACAATATCTATGCCTGGTTCTTGCTGGTTTCAACAGCGGGTATTCCAGTTGCGGTGGCCAAGCAAGTGGCCAAGTATAATACTATGCGAGAAGAAGAGCATAGCTTTGCCCTGATTCGGAGCTTTTTAGGCTTTATGACTGGACTAGGTCTGGTTTTTGCTTTAGTCTTGTATGTCTTTGCTCCTTGGTTAGCAGACTTATCTGGTGTGGGAAAAGACTTGATCCCAATCATGCAGAGCTTGGCTTGGGCGGTCTTGATTTTCCCATCGATGAGTGTTATCCGAGGCTTCTTCCAAGGAATGAATAACCTGAAACCTTATGCCATGAGCCAAATCGCTGAGCAGGTCATTCGTGTTATCTGGATGCTCTTAGCTACCTTTATGATTATGAAAATGGGCTCAGGAGATTATCTAGCAGCGGTTACCCAATCCACCTTTGCGGCCTTTGTCGGCATGGTAGCTAGTTTTGCAGTTTTGATCTATTTCCTTGCCAAAGAAGGATTACTTAAAAGAGTCCTTGAAACAGGAGATAAGATAAACAGCAAGCGTCTTTTGGTCGACACCATTAAGGAAGCCATTCCTTTTATCCTGACAGGGTCTGCTATCCAGCTTTTCCAGATTTTGGACCAGATGACCTTTATCAATAGTATGAGTTGGTTTACCAACTATAGTAATGAAGACTTGGTTGTCATGTTTTCTTATTTCTCAGCCAATCCTAATAAAATCACTATGATTTTGATTTCTGTTGGGGTTTCGATTGGGAGTGTCGGTTTGCCACTTTTGACTGAAAACTATGTCAAGGGGGACTTGAAGGCGGCTTCTCGTCTCGTTCAGGACAGCATCACCATGCTTTTCTTATTCCTGCTGCCAGCAACGGTTGGAGTGGTTATGGTAGGAGAACCTCTTTATACAGTCTTCTATGGCAAGCCAGATAGTTTGGCTATGGGCTTGTATGTCTTTGCAGTTTTGCAGTCTACTATTTTAGGCTTGTACATGGTCTTGTCTCCAATGCTTCAGGCCATGTTCCGTAACCGCAAGGCAGTTCTCTATTTTATCTATGGTTCCATTGCCAAGCTGGTCTTGCAACTGCCAACCATCGCTCTCTTTCACAGTTACGGACCTTTGATTTCTACAACCATCGGTCTCATCATTCCTAATGTTTTGATGTATCGGGATATTTGTAAGGTAACTGGTGTTAAGCGCAAGGTGATTGTGAAGCGAACCATTTTAATCAGTTTGTTAACGCTTGTTATGTTCATCGGTGTCGGTGTCATCCAGTGGATTTTAGGATTTGTCTTCCAACCAAGTGGACGTTTGTGGAGTTTCCTATATGTAGCCCTTGTCGGTGCCATGGGTGGAGGAGTTTATGGAGTTATGAGTCTTCGTACCCGTCTATTGGACAAGGTGATTGGGCAAGCCCAAGCTAATCGCCTACGAGCAAAATTAAGAATTTCTTAAAAAATAATTTATAAATAAAATGAATAAGTTGAGTTTTTTAAAAATCAAAACACTCTCTTATTCATTTTTTATTGTTATAATTGGATATAAAATTTAAAACAGAGAATAAATAACGAAAGTAATTGAATTTTATGTCAAAAAACACTTGACTAAAAAGTAGTTAGTTTGTATAATAAGACAAAACTTTAAATCAGGAGGTTCTGGAGATGAAAAAGTCTAAGGCTAAGTATGCAACACTTGCAGGTGTCGTATTAAGTGCAGGTATTTTATTAAGCGCGTGTGGAAATTCTAGCACAGCGTCAAAAACATATAACTATGTTTACGTAAGTGACCCATCAAGTTTGAACTATCTAGCGGAAAACCGTGCAACAACCAATGATATCGTGACCAATCTGGTAGATGGGCTCATGGAAAATGACCAATATGGAAATTATGTTCCATCTTTGGCAGAGGATTGGAGTGTTTCTCAAGACGGTTTGACCTATACCTACAAACTGCGTAAAGATGCTAAATGGTATACTGCAGATGGAGATGAATATGCTCCTGTTACTGCCCAAGATTTTGTCACTGGTTTGAAATATGCAGCTGATAAAAAATCAGAAGCCTTGTACTTAGTGCAGGAATCCGTAGCAGGTTTGGATGACTACATTAACGGTAAAACAACAGACTTTTCAACTGTCGGTGTCAAGGCTCTTGATGACCAGACAGTTCAATATACTTTGGCACGACCAGAATCTTACTGGAACTCAAAAACGACATCAACCATTCTCTTCCCCGTTAATGCGGATTTCTTGAAATCAAAAGGGGATGATTTTGGGAAGGTAGACCCATCTAGCATTTTGTACAATGGACCTTTCTTGATGAAATCCTTTGTTTCAAAATCTGTTATTGAATTTAAGAAAAATCCTAACTACTGGGATGCTAAAAATGTCTTTGTAGATGATGTGAAATTGGCCTATTATGATGGTAGTGACCAAGATGCACTGGCTCGTAACTTTGTGGAGGGTGCCTATAGCTATGCTCGTCTTTATCCAAATAGTTCAAGTTTTGAAGGGATTAAAGAGAAGAATAAAGACAATATCATCTATAGCTTGCAAGATGCCACTTCTTACTTCTTAAACTTTAACTTGGATAGAAAATCTTATAAATTCACTTCAAAAACAAGTGATGCTGAGAAGAAATCGACTCAGGAAGCGGTTCTTAATAAAAACTTCCGTCAAGCCATTAACTTTGCCTATGACCGTACAGCCTACGGGGCTCAATCTCAGGGAGAAGAGGGTGCAACTAAGATTTTGCGTAACCTCGTCGTTCCTCCAACATTTGTAAGTATCAATGGAAAAGACTTTGGTGAAGTAGTAGCCTCTAAGATGGTGAATTATGGTAAGGAATGGCAAGGAATCAACTTTGCGGATGCTCAGGATCCATACTACAATGCTGAAAAAGCTAAAGCCAAATTTGCTGAAGCTAAGAAAGAACTCCAAGCCAAAGGAGTTCAATTCCCTATCCACCTGGACATGACAGTTGACCAAGCTGCTAAAAAGGGTGTCCAAGAGGCAAACTCTATGAAGCAATCTATTGAGGCGGCTTTAGGTGCAGAAAATGTTGTAATTGATATTCAACAACTTTCTACTGAAGACTATGACAATACAAGCTATTTGGCTCAGACAGCAGCTCAGAAGGATTATGATTTGTACAACGGTGGTTGGGGTCCTGATTACCAAGATCCTTCAACCTATCTTGATGTCTTTAATGTTCATTCTGGTGGTCTGATGCAAAATCTAGGTTTAGAGCCAGGTGAAGCCAATGACAAGGCCAAGGCTGTTGGACTAGATGTCTACACTCAAATGTTGGAAGAAGCTAACAAGGAACAAGATCTTGCGAAACGCTATGAAAAATATGCTGAGATCCAAGCTTGGTTGGTAGATAGTGCTTTAGCAATTCCAAATGTTTCTAAGGGTGGAACACCAGTGTTGAGAAAAACAGTTCCTTTCTCAGAACCATATTCATTAGCTGGTAATAAAGGTATCGAATCATATAAATACCTCAAAGTACAAGATAAGACAGTCACAAAAGACGAATATGAAAAAGCCAAAGAAAAATGGCTGAAAGAAAAAGAAGAATCCAATAAAAAAGCCCAAGAAGAATTGGCAAAACATGTCAAATAAGGATTTTTCAAGAAAAACGATGGTTTCGAAAGAAGCTGTCGTTTTTTTATAGAATGATAGCGAAGTTGGAAGAAAAGTGCTTACATTTTTTAATTGGTTTATTAGATTTATGATATAATGAATATAACAAAAACGTGAGAAGCTATTTTTTAAATCCTCTTCCAGTGTTAACTGAAGTATACACATGCTAGGATGATTTTATAGGAGGGATGTTATTTACTGAAAAAGTAAGATAAAATGTAACAAATGATAAGTTCTTCTTTTATGTGAAGAGTTCTTATCTGCCTATTTACTAATCGTTATGGAGGTAAGATCATGGGCGCTATTATGGAGTTTGCAACAGAAAAACAGATTGCATCATTTCTTTCAACTTATCATATTGAAGGGCAAAAAAATTTTCTGATGGCTTTCAAGAAAAAGACATGGTTGAAATCCTTTATTGATTTTTTCATTATAGGAGGTAGTTACTATGTTCAATCGAGCGTGAAGCCTAAGATTCTGGCATTCACACCTAAGAGTATCTACTTGATGGACATCAGTGATATAACTGAAAATCATTCTAATCAAGTCATAGAGATGCCCTGGAATCAAGTTCAAGATTTTACTTATAAGACAGTCTTGAATACAGTTAGGCTGAACTGGAACTATCAAAATGAAGTCTATATTTTTTCCGTGGATGTCGGTCAGATTAGTCAGCGTGTGGGCCAGTATCAATTTAACAAAGACCATTATGACTATTTGGTTCAACAGGATTTCTTTAGGTCAAAGTAAGCACTAGCAATCATCTACACAAAAGAATCTGGAGTGTTTTCTGGATTCTTTTTAGCTTTACTTGATAAGTCTATAGTTTGAAACTATAACTAGCTCTTGAAAAGAAGAAAATGAGTTGATGCAAATAAGTGGTACAATAGTTACTATAGATTTGGAGGTATTGTATGAGCAAGGAATTACACATCAACACAATTTTAGCCCAGGCGGGTATTAAGTCAGATGAAGCGACAGGAGCTTTGGTGACACCGCTTCATTTTTCAACGACCTATCAGCATCCAGAGTTTGGTCGATCTACTGGGTTTGACTATACGCGCACCAAAAATCCAACTCGTAGTAAGGCTGAAGAGGTCTTGGCGGCTATTGAGTCCGCAGACTATGCCCTAGCGACTAGCTCAGGAATGTCAGCTATTGTATTAGCTTTTAGCGTCTTTCCAGTAGGAAGTAAGGTTTTGGCGGTGCGTGACCTTTACGGTGGTTCTTTCCGCTGGTTTAATCAAGTGGAGCAGGAAGGCCGTTTCCATTTTACCTATGCCAATACAGAAGAAGAGTTGATTGCCGAGTTAGAAAAGGATGTGGATGTTCTCTATATCGAAACGCCAACCAATCCTTTGATGTTGGAATTTGATATCGAAAAACTAGCAAAATTGGCTCATGCTAAGGGTGCCAAAGTGGTGGTGGACAATACCTTCTACAGCCCTATCTACCAACGTCCGATTGAAGACGGAGCTGATATCGTCCTTCATTCAGCGACTAAGTATCTAGCAGGTCACAATGATGTCTTGGCTGGAGTGGTTGTGACCAATAGTTTAGAACTATACGAGAAACTCTTTTACAATCTCAATACGACAGGAGCAGTCTTGTCTCCATTTGACAGTTATCAATTGATTCGTGGTCTCAAGACCTTGTCTCTTCGTATGGAGCGCTCAACAGCTAACGCCCAAGAAGTGGTTGCCTTTTTGAAGGATTCTCCAGCAGTTAAGGAAGTTCTCTACACTGGTCGTGGGGGCATGATTTCCTTTAAAGTAGCCGATGAAACACGCATTCCGCATATCTTGAACAGTCTCAAGGTCTTCTCTTTTGCGGAAAGTTTAGGTGGGGTAGAAAGTCTCATTACTTATCCAACGACACAAACTCACGCTGATATTCCAGCAGAAGTGCGCCATTCTTATGGTTTGACAGATGACCTCTTGCGTTTGTCGATTGGGATTGAAGATGCAAGAGATTTGATTGCAGATTTGCGCCAAGCCTTGGAAGGATAAGACAAAGATGGGAAAATATGATTTTACAAGCCTGCCCAACCGTTTAGGGCACCATACCTATAAATGGAAAGAAGCGGAAACAGATAGTGAAGTCCTACCAGCTTGGATAGCGGATATGGACTTTGTAGTCTTGCCTGAAATCCGCCAAGTCGTGCAGACTTACGCTGATCAACTGGTTTATGGCTATACCTATGCCAGTGAAGAGTTAATTAAGGAAGTTCAAAAGTGGGAAGCCACACAACACGGTTATCACTTTGACAAAGAGGCTCTTGTCTTTATCGAGGGTGTGGTACCAGCCATCTCAACAGCTATTCAAGCCTTTACAAAAGAAGGCGAGGCGGTTTTGATTAACACACCTGTCTATCCACCCTTTGCACGCAGTGTCAAGTTGAATAATCGCAGATTGATTACCAATTCTTTGGTGGAAAAGGATGGAGTGTTTGAGATTGACTTTGACCAACTTGAAAAGGATTTGGTAGAAGAGGATGTCAAACTCTATATCCTCTGCAACCCTCACAATCCTGGTGGACGTGTGTGGGAAAAGGAAGTGTTGGAGAAGATTGGCCAACTCTGCCAAAAACACGGTGTTTTCTTGGTTTCAGATGAGATTCACCAAGATTTGGCCCTCTTTGGTCACAAGCATCATTCCTTCAATACCATTAACCCTGACTTTAAAGATTTTGCTATCGTCTTGACTAGTGCCACTAAAACTTTTAATATTGCTGGGACAAAAAATTCCTATGCAGTCATTGAAAATCCTAAGTTGAGAGTGGCTTACCAGAAACGTCAGTTGGCTAATAATCAGCATGAAATTTCAGGTTTGGGTTATTTGGCGACAGAAGCTGCTTATCGCTATGGGAAGGATTGGCTAGAGGAACTCAAGCAAGTCTTTGAAGATCATATCAATTATGTGGTAGATTTATTTGGAAAAGAGACTAACATCAAGGTCATGAAACCGCAAGGGACTTATCTTATTTGGCTTGATTTTTCAGCCTATGACCTGACTGATGAAAGATTACAAGAGCTCTTGAGAAACGAAGCCAAGGTTATTCTCAACCGTGGTTTGGATTTTGGTGAGGAAGGAAGTCGCCATGCCCGCCTCAATGTAGCCATGCCTAAATCTCTGTTGCAAGAAGTTTGTCAGCGTATCGTTACCACTTTTGCCAAACTTTAAAAATCCAGCCTTCTAGGAGAAAAGTCTTCCTAGAAGGCTATTTTCATAGGCGAAAATATGGTATAATAAAAAGATAAGGTAAAGGTGAAAATATGGCTAAATTGATTCCGGGGAAAGTCCGTATCGAAGGCGTTGCCCTTTATGAAACTGGTAAGGTTGACATCATCAAGGAAAAGAACAATCGGCTCTATGCTCGCGTTACAGAAGAAGAACTGCGCTATAGTTTAGAGGATGATTTGGTTTTTTGTGCTTGCGATTTTTTCCAAAAGAGGGGCTACTGTGTGCATTTGGCAGCGCTGGAGCATTTTTTGAAAAATGATGAGCGTGGTCAGGAAATCTTGCAGAGTCTGGAAGAAGGTCATGAAGAAAAAGAGGCCGTTGAAACCAAGGTGACCTTGGGTGGCAAATTTTTGGATCGAATCTTGTCTCCAAAATCAGAACGTGCCTATGAATTATCGGCTGTGGGGCAGGTGGAAGCAGGAAGCAATCATATCTTGTGGACCCTGAGAATCGGGCAAACCAATAGCCAAAAATACTATGTCATTCGGGATATTCCACTCTTTTTAAAAGTCGTCGAGAAGAGAAAACCTTATATGATTGGGAAGACCTATGAGGAGTCTCTGTCTTGGGAATCCTTTGATGAGGCAAGTCAAGAGCTTCTGACTTTCTTGCGGGGACTAGTGGAGGAAGGACTCGCTCCAGACCTCTTTTTCCAAAACCAAGGTCGACATCTCTTTTTCCCTCTGACCTTTTTTGAGCAGGGTGTGAATTTATTGATGACCTTGCCCCATTTTCAATTTGACCACCAAGTGGATAGTTACCAAATCCTGCTGTTTCAGGATATGCATGCGGATGCCAATTTATTTGCCTTTACAGTAACAGCATACTCGGATTATTTTGAAATGGAAATCAGTGAGAGTCCCAGGGTCAATGTCTTTTATCAGGGAGCTGTGCTTTTCCATAAAGGACAGGTTTATTTTCTAACAGACCAGCAGATGCGTCTTCTAAAGGAAATCAAAGCGCTGCATGTGGATCAACATGGGAAAAAACACCTGCAATTTGATAGCAGTGACCGCGATAAGTTGGCTTCCTGTCTAACTCTTTTTAGCCAGATGGGTACTGTTTCAGCTCCAGAACGTTTACAAATTAAATCCTTTGCACCCTCTTTTTACTTTGACAGGGAAGAGGATAATCGGATTCGTTTAGAAATTCAGTTTGATTATGGAAATAGACAGGTATCTAGCCGACAAGAGCTAGAAGAATTACCTTTTTCGAGTGATGCTGACTTAGAAGAAAGAGTTTTCCAAGTCTGTTTGGTAGCTGGCTTTGAAGCAGATTTCCAATCTTGGCGTCAGGCCTTAAAAGCGGAGTCTGTCTATCATTTCTTTCATGAAATCATTCCAGGCTTTGAAAAACTCGGGAATGTTGATCTATCAGACAAGCTAGAAGAAATTTATAGCCTAGCAAGCCCTCAAGTGCAGATTGCTTCCAAGGGATGCCTCTTGGAAATCCAGTTTGATTTTCAAGATATTGCCCAAGAGGAAATTGACCAAGCCATGCAGGCCTTGGTTGCCAATCAAGATTTTTACATTGGTGCGTCCAATCAAGTCTACTTTTTCGATGAAGAAACCAAGAAAATTCGCCAAAATCTACAGGAACTGGGGCAGTTTGAATTAAAAGATGGGGCCTTGCAGGCTCGAAAATCTTTGGCTTATAGTTTAGCTCATCTCTTTGAAGGACGAGATCGTGTTTCTTTTTCACAAGAATTCCAGAATCTGGCCCACGACTTGACGCATCCAGAGGACTTCCCTCGACAAACAACTCAAGTTCAGGCTGACTTGCGAGATTATCAGGAAAAGGGAATCGGCTGGCTGCAAATGCTCCATCATTATGGTTTTGGTGGGATTTTAGCTGATGATATGGGACTTGGTAAAACCCTTCAGACCATTGCTTTTTTGACCAGTCAAGTGACAAAAGAAAGTCGGGTCTTGATTTTAGCTCCATCTGGTTTGATTTACAACTGGGTAGATGAGTTTCAGAAGTTTGCCCCACAGTTAGATGTGGCTGTTGTTCATGGTTTGAAAGCTAGTCGTGAGGAGATTCTTGCTGAAAACCATCAAATCTATGTGACGAGCTATGCTACCTTCCGTCAGGACAGTGAGCTTTATCAGGGGATGGCCTTTGACTTCCTTTTCTTAGATGAAGCTCAGGTCATGAAAAATGCCCAAACTAAGATTGCCCAGACCTTGAGACAATTTGTGGTGCCGTCAGTTTTTGCCTTGTCAGGAACTCCTATTGAAAACCATCTGGGTGAGTTGTGGTCTATTTTCCAAATCGTCATGCCAGGACTTTTGCCAAGCAAGAAAGAATTTATGAAATTACCAGCTGAACGCGTTGCTCAGTTTATCAAGCCTTTCGTTATGCGACGCAAGAAAGAAGAAGTTCTGACTGAATTACCAGACTTGATTGAAGTGGTTTATAAAAATGAGCTGGAAGATCAGCAAAAGGCTATCTATCTAGCCCAGTTGCAACAGATGAGAGACCGTTTAGCTCAGGTGTCAGATCAGGAATTTCAGCGTAGTCGAGTGGAAATCTTGTCCGGTCTGATGCGCTTGCGTCAAATCTGTGATACCCCAGCTCTCTTTATGGATGATTATCAGGGAGCCAGTGGCAAACTGGATAGCCTCCGAGACCTGCTGGTACAGGTGGCAGACGGTGGACACCGTGTCTTGATTTTCTCGCAGTTCAAGGGAATGTTGGAGAAAATTGAACAAGAACTGCCAGACTTGGGCATGACATCCTTTAAAATTACGGGTTCAACCCCAGCCAAGGAAAGACGAGACATGACCAAGGCTTTTAACCAAGGGGAAAGAGATGCCTTTCTGATTTCCCTCAAGGCTGGTGGTGTCGGTCTAAACCTAACAGGTGCTGATACCGTTATCTTGGTTGACCTTTGGTGGAATCCTGCGGTGGAAGCGCAAGCTATTGGACGTGCCCATCGGATGGGGCAGGAAGAAACGGTTGAGGTTTATCGCTTAGTGACCAAGGGAACCATTGAAGAAAAAATTCAGGAACTCCAAGAACAAAAGAAACATCTGGTGTCACAAGTATTGGACGGCACAGAGTCACGTGGCAGTCTGACCCTAGCAGAAATTAGAGAAATTTTGGGAATTTCTGAAGCCAGCACTTGAAAAATCAAGACAATACGCTATAATGAAGTGTTGAAAGGAAATAGAAAATGAGAGAAGAACGATTTCCATTGGTGTCAGATGATGAGGTCATACTGACTGATATGCCAGTTATGGATCTGTACGATGAATCTGACTTTATCAGTAATATCAAGGGAGAATACCGTGATAAAAATTATCTGGAGTGGGCTCCGATTACTGAAGAAACACCAGTCAAACCGATTGAAAAGCCAGTAGAGAAACCTAAAAAGGCTCCTTTAGGGGTTAAAAAAGAAGGAAAGAGCTATGCAGAGGTAGCGCGTGAAGAAGCGCGTGCGGATTTGAAAAAGAAACGCTCAGCAAGTTATCTGACTAAGGACATTACTCCTACAAGACGCCATTCTCAGCCAAGTCTAGTTAGACAGGGCAATCAACCTACTGCGCCTTTCCAAAAGGAAAATCCTGGTGAATTTGTCAAATATAGTCAAAAATTGACCCAGTCTCATTATATCTTGGCGGAAGAAGTCAAATCTATCTCTACCAAGAATGAAGAGGTAGCAGCACCTGCTCCAAAGAAAAATAACTATGATTTTCTGAAGAAGAGCCAAATCTACAATAAAAAGAATCAACAAAAAGAACAAGAACGTCAGGTTGCCCAAGAGTTGAATCTGACAAGAATTACAGAATAGGGGAGGAAACATGTCAAAGACATATCATTTTATCGGAATTAAGGGATCAGGGATGAGTGCCTTGGCCTTGATGTTGCACCAAATGGGTCATAAGGTACAGGGATCAGATGTTGAAAAGTACTACTTTACTCAACGTGGTCTTGAGCAGGCAGGAATTACCATTCTTCCTTTTGATGAAAAGAATCTAGACGGTGATATGGAAATTATCGCTGGAAATGCCTTTCGTCCAGATAACAACGTCGAAATTTCCTATGCAGACCAAAATGGCATCAGTTACAAACGTTACCATGAGTTCCTAGGTAGCTTTATGCGTGACTTTGTTAGCATGGGAGTAGCAGGAGCGCATGGAAAAACTTCAACGACAGGTATGTTGTCACACGTTTTGTCTCACATCACAGATACTAGCTTTTTGATTGGAGATGGGACAGGTCGTGGATCAGCTAATGCAAAATATTTTGTCTTTGAATCTGACGAATATGAGCGCCACTTCATGCCTTACCACCCAGAATACTCTATCATCACCAATATTGACTTTGACCATCCAGATTATTTCACAAGTCTAGAGGATGTTTTCAATGCCTTTAACGACTATGCCAAACAAATTACTAAGGGTCTTTTTGTCTATGGTGAAGATGCGGAGTTGCGTAAAATTACGTCTGATGCACCAATTTATTACTATGGTTTTGAAGCAGAAGGCAATGACTTTGTAGCTAGCGAACTTCTTCGTTCTACAACTGGTTCAACCTTCACAGTTCACTTCCGTGGTCAAGAATTGGGTCAATTCCATATCCCAACCTTTGGTCGTCACAATATCATGAATGCGACAGCCGTTATCGGATTGCTTTACACAGCAGGATTTGATTTGAACTTGGTGCGTGAACACCTGAAAACTTTTGCAGGTGTTAAGCGTCGTTTCACTGAGAAAATTGTCAATGATACAGTAATTATCGATGACTTTGCCCACCATCCAACAGAAATCATTGCAACCTTGGATGCGGCGCGTCAAAAATACCCAAGCAAAGAGATCGTAGCGATCTTCCAACCGCATACCTTTACTAGAACTATTGCCTTGTTGGACGAATTTGCACATGCTTTGAACCAAGCGGACGCTGTTTACCTAGCGCAAATCTATGGATCTGCTCGTGAAGTGGATCATGGGGATGTTAAGGTAGAAGACCTAGCCAATAAAATTAACAAGAAACACCAAGTTATTACTGTTGAAAATGTTTCTCCACTCCTAGACCATGACAATGCTGTTTACGTCTTTATGGGAGCAGGAGATATCCAAACCTATGAATACTCATTTGAACGTCTCTTGTCTAATTTGACAAGCAATGTTCAATAGGAAGTTCTCATGGAAATTCCAATTAAGATTATTCAGGCAAATAAGTCTGATTTGGCTGAGATAGAGGCACTTCAGGCATTATCTTTTCCAGCTGAAAAGCAGCAACCTTCCCATATCTTAGAAGAAAGTATCCGTAAGTGTGCGGATACCTTTCTTCTAGCTAGGGATGAAAATCAGATTCTGGGCTATGTTCTAGGTGGTCCTTACCCACACAATCCGCAATGTCTAGAAATAAATTCTTTGGTCATCAAGGCTGACCATCAGAGACAGGGGTTGGGAACGCTTCTTCTCGCGGCTATGAAAGAGATGGCAGTTGAGTTGGATTACAAAGGGATTCGTTTGAAGAGTCCTGATGAGCTGCTTTCCTATTTTGAAATGAACGGTTTTATTGATGAAGAAGAGACAGATTCGCTTTATGCAGCTAGTCAAGGTTTTAGTATGATTTGGTTTAATCCCTTTTATCTGGAGGCGCAATGGAAATCAGGAAAGCAAGATTAGAAGATTTAAATCGTATCGTTGAAATTGAACTAGAAAATTTCTCGCTTGAAGAAGCCATTCCTCGCTCTGTTTTTGAGGCACATTTGCGAGAAATTCAGACCTCTTTTCTGGTTGCAGAAAAAGCAGGCAGAATCATGGGGTATATAGAAGGGCCAGTTGGACCGCACCGCCATCTGCAAGACCAGTCTTTTACAGAAGAGATAGAAGATCATAGTCATGAGTCGGGTGGGTATATCTCTGTGACCTGTCTTTCTATTGCCAAGGAGACACAGGGTCTAGGACTTGGTCAGAAATTGCTAACAGCCTTGAAAAAACTGGCTCTTGAACACGAAAGAGAAGGTATTAACCTAACCTGTCATGACTATCTCATCACCTACTATGAAAAGCATGGATTTGTCAATGAAGGCTTGTCCCAGTCAACCTTTGCAGGGGAAACTTGGTATGATATGGTCTGGGAAGCTAATACTCTTCGAAAATCAAATTCAAACCACGTCAGCGTCGCCTTACCGTATATATGTGACTGACTTCGTCAGTCTTATCTACAACCTCAAAACAGTGTTTTGAGCAACCTGCGGCTAGCTTTCTAGTTTGCTCTTTGATTTTCATTGAGTATAAAAAATAAGCCAGAAAAGCATGCTAGGTTGCTTTTCTTTCATTTTTAAGATATAATATTATGGATTGTCAACGAGGAGGAAAAAACTTTTGAGTGAAAAATCAAGAGAAGATGAAAAATTAAGCTTTAAAGAGCAGATTTTACGAGATCTAGAAAAATCAAAAAGTTATGATCAGACTCTAGCAGGAGATGAAAACAGAGCTTCTATTCCTACAAGTGGACTGTCTGCTGAGGACTTGATGGCTGATTCCTTATCAGCGGTAGAAAATATTATAAATAATGCTCCAGCAGTTCCTAGTCATCCGAGTCAGGATGCTCCAGTGACTCCTAGCCATCCGAGTCAGGATGCTCCAGCAGTTCCTAGTCATCCGAGTCAGGATGCTCCAGCAGCTCCTAGCCATCCAAGTCAGGACGCTCCATTGACTCCTAGCCATCCAAGTCAAGATGTTCCTGCTTCACCAGCCAATGAGAGCGGACCAAGACCAGGACCAGGTTCTGTTAGACCTAATAAAGTCGAAAGAGAATATAACGAAACCCCAACAAGGGTAGCTGTTTCCTATAAGACAGCAGAGAAAGAAGAACAGGCACGTCCAGAAACACCGACCCCTGTTACAGAAACAGTGGACATCATCAGTGATACACCACGTCGTAGCCGTAGAGAAGTAGCAAAACCAGTTAAGCCTAAGAAAGAGAAAAAATCTGGATTCAAGGCCTTCTTCATTTCTCTACTGATTTTTCTTGCCTTACTTTCAGCAGGTGGTTACTTTGGTTATCAGTATGTGCTAGCTTCATTAGAACCAGTTGATCCTACTTCAAAAGAATATGTAACAGTTCAAATCCCTGAAGGAGCCAGTGTTCAAGAAATTGGTTCAACTCTTGAAAAGGCAGGTTTGGTGAAACACGGTATTGTCTTTGGTATGTATACTAAGTACAAGAATTATTCAGATTTGAAGGCTGGATATTACAATCTGCAGAAGAGCATGAGTACGGATGACTTGATTAAGGAATTGCAAAAGGGTGGTACAGCTGAAGCACAAGAACCTGTACTAGCCAGCTTGACGATTCCAGAAGGCTACACGATTGATCAAATTGCCCAAGCGGTAGGTCAATTGCAAGGTAACTTTAAAGAGCCTTTGACTGCGGATGCTTTCTTGGCTAAAGTTCAAGATGACAACTTTATCAGTCAAGAAGTTTCTAAATATCCAAACTTACTAGAAAGCTTGCCTACAAAAGAGAGTGGAGCTCGCTACCGTTTGGAAGGTTTCCTCTTCCCAGCGACCTATTCTATCAAGGAAAGCACAACTATTGAAAGCTTGATTAACGAAATGTTGGCAGCCATGGATAAGACCTTGACTCCACACTATAGTACAATTAAGTCTAAAAACTTGACAGTTAATGAATTGTTAACTATTGCTTCACTCGTAGAAAAAGAAGGAGCTAAGACTGACGATCGTAAGTTGATTGCAGGTGTTTTCTACAATCGTTTGAATCTTGGTATGCCTTTACAAAGTAATATTGCTATTCTCTATGCTGAAGGAAAACTTGGTCAGAAGATTAGTCTTGCTGATGATACTCAAATTGATACAACTATCAACTCTCCGTATAATGCTTATACAAACCAAGGCTTGATGCCTGGACCAGTAGATAGTCCAAGCGCGGATGCTATTGAATCAAGTATCAATCAAACTAAGAGTGATAACTTATTCTTTGTAGCAGATCTTACAGATGGCAAGGTATACTTCGCTACGAACAAGGCAGATCATGACCAAAATGTTGCACAACATATCAATAATAAATTAACGCAATCAAGTAGTTCAAACTAAAATTATGTGGTTTTCCACATAATTTTGTTTTAAAAAATAAAGTAAAAGAAAGTTGAGAAAAATGGCAGAAAAAACATATCCTATGACACTTGAGGAAAAGGAAAAACTAGAAAAAGAATTAGAAGAATTGAAATTGGTTCGCCGACCAGAAGTGGTAGAACGCATTAAGATTGCCCGTTCATACGGTGACCTTTCAGAAAATAGTGAGTATGAAGCAGCTAAGGATGAACAAGCCTTTGTCGAAGGACAAATCTCTAGCTTGGAAACAAAAATCCGTTATGCTGAAATCGTCAATAGCGACTCTGTTGCCCAAGACGAAGTCGCAATTGGTAAAACAGTGACTATCCAAGAAATTGGTGAGGACGAAGAAGAAGTTTATATCATCGTGGGTTCAGCTGGTGCAGATGCCTTTGCAGGTAAGGTTTCAAATGAAAGCCCTATTGGACAAGCCTTGATTGGTAAGAAAACAGGTGATACAGCAACTGTCGAAACACCTGTTGGTAGCTATGATGTAAAAATCTTAAAGGTTGAAAAAACAGCCTAATGATTAAAGGGAGTAGAAGGAGGGAAATGCCCTGATTACTCCTTTTTAGGTTTAAAAAGAATTGGAGACTATATGAGTTCAAAAAAGAAGCAAAATAAGATGGAGCGTGGTTTGACCAATCGTCACGTACAGGTTATGGCCATTGCTGGAACTATTGGAACAGGCCTCTTTCTAGGGGCTGGTCGTTCTATCAGTTTGACAGGACCTTCGATTGTTCTAATTTACCTGATTACAGGAGCTTTTATGTTCCTTATGATGAGAGCGGTCGGAGAAATGCTCTATCAAGATCCTGAGCAACATACCTTTATTAACTTTATTACTCGCCATTTGGGTAAGGGTTGGGGACATTTTGCAGTCTGGTCTTACTGGTTATCTGTTGTCTTTATTGGTATGGCAGAAATTACGGCTATTTCGCACTATGTTCAGTTTTGGTTTCCTAGCTGGCCAAGTTGGATGATTGAGATTGGATTTTTGACCATTCTAGCCTTGGTCAATCTGATTGCGGTGAAGCTCTTTGGGGAAGTTGAGTTTTGGTTTGCTATGGTCAAGATTGTGGCTATTTTAGCCATGATTGCTACAGGAGTCTTTATGGTCTTGACAGGCTTTAAGACACCTCATGGAGCAGCAAGTTTGGCTAATATTGCTGACAATTTCTCCCTCTTCCCAAATGGTGGAGTGAACTTTGTCATGGCCTTCCAGATGGTCTTCTTTGCCTACCTTATGATTGAGTTTATCGGGGTCACAACTTCTGAAACTAAAAATCCACGTCAGGTCTTGCCAAAAGCTGTTAAGGAAATTCCTTTGCGTATCGCCTTTTTCTACGGTGGTGCCCTCTTAGCCATCATGGCTATCATTCCTTGGCGTGAACTTGCTTCTGCTGATTCTCCCTTTGTTACGGTATTTGAATTGGCCGGTATCAAGTGGGCGGCAGCCTTAATTAACTTTGTCGTTTTGACGTCAGCAGCATCTGCTCTTAACTCAACCCTTTATTCAACAGGACGTCATTTGTACCAGATTGCCCATGATTCACCAAATCCATTCTTAAAGGCGATCAAGGCAGATACCCTTTCTCGTCATAACGTGCCACAAAATGCCATCATCGCATCAGCGGTTTTGATTGCCCTAGCAGCCTTTATCAATATCTTGCCAGGTGTTTCGGATGCCTTTGCCTTGATTACGGCATCATCATCAGGTGTCTATATCGCCATTTATATCTTGATTATGGTGGCTCACCTTAAATACCGCAAGTCACCAGACTTTATGGAGGATGGCTATCTCATGCCCCATTATCGTTTCCTAAATCCTTTAACCATGCTCTTCTTTGCCTTTGTCTTTGTAACCCTCTTTTTACAAGAGTCTACATTTGTAGGAGCAATCGGATCAGCTATCTGGATTATCGGTTTCGGGATTTATAGCCAGTGGAAATTTAGAAAATAGATTAATACTCAATGAAAATCAAAGAGCAAACTAGGAAGCTAGCCGCAGGCTGTACTTGAGTACGGCAAGGTGAAGCTGACGTGGTTTGAATTTGATTTTCGAAGAGTATAAGGACTCATCAACTCAGGTTGGTGAGTTTTTGCTAGTTTGACAGTCTATTGAAATAAGACTATAATCAAGCTGTAACAGTGTTTAAGGAGGTTTAGATGTACTTTAGATTGGAAAATAAGGAATCCCATAAAGCACAAGAAATAGGAAATCTGATTCGTGCTTATAACCGTTCAAAAAGAGAAGATGCTGAAAGTGAGTCACTTAATCTTTATGTCGAAGATGAAAAGGGCAATCTCCTGGCAGGTTTGATAGCAGAGACTTTTGGAAATTGGCTAGAAATCGAGTATTTATTTGTAAAAGAGGAACTGAGAAGGCAAGGGATCGGTTCAAACCTATTGCAGCAAGCAGAAACTGAAGCTAAGAATCGAAACTGTCGTTTTGCTTTTGTCAATACTTACCAGTTTCAAGCTCCAGATTTTTATAAAAGGCATGGCTACAAGGAAGTATTTACCTTACAAGACTATCCCTACATTGGGCAAAGATATTATTACCAAAAGAATCTGTAAGGTGAATACGAAGGTATAATACAAAGAGAGACTCACGCATAAGTTAAGTAGCGGTTATAACCTACAAATTGTGTTTGTCTAGACGATATTGAGGACAATCCAATCGCAGCTGAGAAATTGGGAATCAAGGTCTATAATGTTAAGAAAAGAAGCGATGCCGTCGATTTTTTGAAAAAAATTGAATAAGCAGAAAACTCTCTATCTTTTTGTGGTAGAGAGTTTTTGTTAATAAAATTTTACAAAATGACATTTATATATTGCATTAGGTTAGATATATGATATAATATATTAAAAAGAGGCGCAACTTTTTAAAATTAATGATGATCAAAGAGAAAACCAAGAATATTAATGGAGGAATTAAAAAATGGAAGTTATAAATGTAAGTAAAAATTATGGTCATTCAACTATTCTCAAAGATATAAATTTCGCACTTAATAAGGGTGAAATTGTTGGTCTAGTAGGGAGAAACGGAGTTGGCAAGAGTACATTGATGAAAATTCTTGTTCAGAATAATCAACCGACTTCAGGGAATATTATAAGTAGTGATAATGTTGGGTATTTAATCGAAGAACCAAAATTATTTTTATCTAAAACAGGTTTAGAGAATTTAAAGTATTTGTCAAATTTATATGATGTTGACTACAATCAAGAAAGATTTGGAAGTTTGATTCAAGAGTTAGATTTGACTCAGTCTATTAATAAAAAAGTAAAGACCTATTCTTTGGGTATAAAACAAAAATTAGCTTTACTTTTAACCCTCGTTACAGAACCTGATGTGTTAATTTTAGATGAGCCGACTAATGGTTTAGATATTGAATCGTCACAAATAGTTTTAGCGGTTCTAAAAAATTTAGCTTTACATGAAAACGTGGGAATTTTAATATCGAGTCATAAATTAGAAGATATTGAAGAAATTTGTGAGAGGGTCCTTTTCTTGGAGAACGGGCTTTTGACATTCCAAAAAGTAGGAAAAGATAGTCATAATTGCTTGTTTGAGATAGCTTTTTCATCAGCTACAGATAGAGACATTTTCATTACCAAACAAGAATGTGGGGAAATTGTTCAGGAAGAGGGACTGAGAATTACTATGTCTGGGAATATTCAAAGTAGTGAGCTTTTTAAATTTTTCAACGAAAACTCTATTAAAGTAGTTGATTTTGAAACTAAAAAAGAGACGCTTAAAGATATTTATCTAAATCGTTCAAAATAAAGGAGGGTTATAATCATGAAATTAAATAAATTGAATTTTCTTAAGGAAAATATAAGGGATTTATATTCATCAGGCGTAATATATCTCGGTTTGCTTATCTCGTTTATACCGCCGATATTGGTTACATTCTTTATTCTAAAGACTCAAGGGACATCGCTTGGTATTAAGCATATTTCAAACTTTTATGCTATGCTCGGTATGTTAATGGCTGTTATACATGCTAACCGAATTATTAGTAGAGATTTTTCCCATAATACAATCAGTTTATTTTATAATCAACAGAAAAATCGGATGATTTACGTCTTGTCTAATTTTCTATATGCCATCTCAGTTTCCATTATTTATGCTTTGAATGGCATTGTGCTACTAGT
Source organism: uncultured Streptococcus sp. (assembly GCF_963521255.1). Classification (GTDB taxonomy): domain Bacteria; phylum Bacillota; class Bacilli; order Lactobacillales; family Streptococcaceae; genus Streptococcus. The sequence goes on from NZ_CAUQTU010000002.1 coordinate 50,686, forward strand.
CATCGTAAGTAAATTGGGTGTTCCAGGTGCTTTAGGATTAGATTTTATAGCAGCCATTGTAGTCAATACAATTTTGTTAGTCCTATTTTATTTTCTATTATCTTACATTTTCTATTTATACAAATTGAAAAGTGGCTTGGTATTTGGTATTTTAGTAGCTTTACTACTCTTTATCCCTAATATATTAAATACGATTATGATGAATACTAGTAATGATTTGTTTATCAAAGCAATTGAACTTCTTCCTTTTTATTCTTTACCTGTATTTGTGGCTTCAAATACGATGTCTATTAGTCAGTATCTTGTGGTAATCACTACAATCATTTTATTGTACTTTTTCACTCTTAAGAAAAGCAAGGAGTATTCATTTTAGTTTCGTTTAGTATTATTTTGCAGACTTAAAATCCAGCAAAAAATCAGTCATCTTGCTATGCTCCTGCTCTTGTTGTGTACACGTTTTTGTCTTATGCTAGACTCATTTCCAAAAGCATTATATAATAGTGATATGAAATCAACTAAACAAGAAATACAAGCAATCAAAATTCGTTTAAAAGCCCCTACTAAAGCTAATACTAAACAAAAAATCAAATAGAAAACTAGGAAGTTTATTTCAAACAATCCAACATACTGATTTTAGTCTGAAGATAATATTGGAGTGCTAATTAATGAGGTTATAATAAATAGCTGACAGCTTGTGTTGGTTTTGGATTTTTTAAGAGTAGATGAGTATTAAAACTATAAGGAGGACGCAGGTGGCTAAAAATTTAAAATTAAAATTAGCTCGTGTAGAGCTTGATTTAACTCAAGGTCAACTGGCAGAGGCTGTCGGGGTGACGCGCCAGACTATTGGTTTGATAGAGGCGGGAAAATACAATCCCAGTCTCTCACTCTGTCAGTCCATTTGCAGATGTTTAGGGAAAACCCTAGACCAACTATTTTGGGAGGAAGAAGATGGTAAATAAATTCATTCATTATCAATTACTTGACGAAAGAGAAGAACAACTAATCAATAAAGCTGGGGCAGAATCCTTTTCCCTCTTTATTGGGCTTGTACTTCTAAACTATTTGGTGGCTGTATTAGCTCCCTCTCTTTTTAATCCGAATTTTCTAGTCTATACTCTGATAGTAGGAATTTTCTTCTTTTTCAATCGTGCCCGTTATCTGGGAGTGACCTACTATAGTCGTTTTCATTTTACAATTTTGGGTTGTTTTTTACTAACCTTGGCGATTACAACTCTATTGATGTTGCAGAATTATCAATTCAACATAGAAATTTATCAGCACAATCCTTTGAACGTTAAATACCTATCTGCTTGGGCAATTACTTATGTCATTTACCTGCCCTGGGTTTTTATCGGCAATCTCGGTCTGAAGAGTTATGGCGAATGGGCTCAGAAAAAATTTGAGCAAGACATGGATGAACTGGAGAGTGGTGAATAGCTTGTTACCCTTTTCTCAATCCAGCTAAAATGTGATATAATAGTACTAATTTATTGGAATACATGAAAGTTTTTGAAAATTTTCATGTATTTCTAGTTAAGGAAGTAGGAAAAGTATGTATCCAGATGATAGTTTGACATTGCACACGGACTTGTACCAGATTAACATGATGCAGGTTTACTTTGACCAAGGGATTCACAATAAGAAAGCAGTCTTTGAGGTTTATTTCCGCCAACAGCCTTTTAAGAACGGCTATGCGGTTTTTGCTGGTTTGGAAAGAATTGTAAGCTATCTTGAAGACTTGCATTTTTCAGATAGTGATATTGCCTATTTGGAGTCGCTTGGCTATCATGGGGCATTCTTGGACTACCTCCGCAATTTCAAGTTGGAGTTGACCGTTCGTTCTGCCCAAGAAGGGGACTTGGTCTTTGCTAATGAACCGATTGTGCAGGTGGAAGGCCCTCTAGCCCAATGTCAGTTGGTCGAAACGGCTCTTTTGAACATCGTCAACTACCAGACCTTGGTGGCGACGAAGGCAGCTCGTATTCGCTCGGTTATTGAAGATGAACCCTTGATGGAGTTTGGGACACGTCGGGCTCAAGAAATGGACGCAGCTATCTGGGGAACACGCGCAGCGGTGATTGGTGGTGCCAATGGAACCAGCAACGTGCGTGCGGGTAAACTCTTTGACATTCCTGTTTTGGGAACCCATGCTCATGCCTTGGTGCAGGTTTATGGCAATGACTATGAGGCTTTCAAGGCTTATGCTGCGACCCACAAAAATTGCGTCTTTCTTGTGGATACCTATGATACCCTTCGCATCGGTGTACCAGCTGCCATTCAGGTGGCGCGTGAGCTAGGAGACCAGATTAACTTTATGGGGGTGCGGATTGATTCTGGGGATATTGCCTACATTTCCAAGAAAGTTCGTCAGCAACTGGACGAGGCTGGATTTACAGAGGCTAAGATTTATGCTTCTAATGATTTGGACGAAAATACTATCCTCAACCTCAAGATGCAAAAGGCTAAGATTGATGTCTGGGGTGTGGGTACAAAGCTGATTACAGCCTATGACCAGCCAGCTCTAGGAGCAGTTTACAAGATTGTTGCAATCGAAGATGAAAATGGCCAGATGCGCAATACCATTAAGCTGTCTAATAATGCGGAAAAAGTGTCTACGCCAGGTAAGAAACAGGTGTGGCGCATTACCAGTCGTGAAAAAGGCAAGTCAGAAGGCGACTATATCACTTATGACGGTGTGGATGTGAGCGACATGACGGAAATCAAGATGTTCCATCCGACTTATACATACATCAAGAAGACGGTTCGTAATTTTGATGCCGTGCCTCTCTTGGTGGATATCTTCAAAGACGGAAAATTGATTTACAAGTTGCCTAGCTTGACTGAGATTCAGGATTATGCCCGTAAGGAATTTGACAAGCTTTGGGATGAGTACAAGCGCGTGCTCAATCCTCAGCATTATCCAGTGGATTTGGCGCGTGATGTATGGCAGGATAAGATGGACTTGATTGACAAGATGCGCAAAGAAGCCCTTGGTGAAGGAGAAGAAGAATGAGTTTGCAAGAAATGATTATCCAAGAACTGGGCGTGAAACCAGTGATTGATACTCAGGAAGAAATCCGTCGTTCCATTGATTTTTTAAAGAGATACCTGAAAAAACACCCCTTCCTAAAAACCTTTGTACTAGGGATTTCTGGAGGTCAGGACTCAACCTTGGCAGGTCGCTTGGCCCAACTGGCTATGGAAGAACTGCGAGCAGAAACTGGAGATGACAGCTACAAATTTATCGCTGTCCGCCTGCCATACGGAGTGCAAGCTGATGAAGCAGATGCTCAAAAAGCTCTAGCTTTTATCCAGCCAGATGTCAGCTTGGTTGTGAATATTAAGGAATCAGCTGATGCCATGACAGCTGCAGTTGAAGCGACAGGTAGTCCTGTCTCAGACTTCAACAAGGGCAATATCAAGGCTCGTTGTCGTATGATTGCTCAGTATGCCCTTGCTGGTTCCCATAGCGGAGCGGTCATTGGAACAGACCACGCCGCGGAAAATATCACAGGTTTCTTTACCAAGTTTGGTGACGGTGGTGCAGATATTCTCCCTCTTTATCGCCTCAATAAGCGTCAAGGAAAACAACTCTTGAAGGAACTTGGTGCAGATCCAGCCCTTTATGAAAAAATCCCAACAGCAGACCTAGAAGAAGACAAACCAGGCCTAGCTGACGAAGTAGCCCTCGGAGTCACTTATGAAGAGATTGACGACTACCTAGAAGGCAAAACAATCAGCCCAGAAGCCCAAGCGATCATCGAAAACTGGTGGCACAAAGGCCAACACAAACGCCACCTACCCATCACTGTCTTTGATGACTTTTGGGAGTAAAAAGGTCCGGGGGACCTTTTTAGCTTCTTGCCCTGAAATTAAAAAGCAAGAAAAACCTCCAGTGGAGGTTTTCAGCCTCTCACCTTGAAATAAGAAAGTGAGAGAAGGTCCAGTGGACCTTTTTAGCTTATTACCTTGAAATTAAAAAGCAAAGTAAATCTAAATTGAGGTTGGGCAGAGAATTATCTATCAGAAAGTGAGGTAGCATAGTGAAATCTATCGGTACGCAAACATTACAGACAGAACGTTTGATTTTAAGAAGATTTGTGGAGAGTGATGCAGAAGCCATGTTTCAAAATTGGGCTTCGTCTGCTGAGAATCTAACCTATGTCACTTGGGATCCTCATTCTGATGTAGAGGTGACTCGAAACTCGATTCGTAATTGGGTTGCCTCCTATGCTAATCCCAACTATTACAAATGGGCGATTTGTCTCAAAGAAAACCCAGAACAAGTCATCGGAGATATCAGCATCGTTGCAATAGATGAGAACGATTCTTCTTGTGAAATTGGCTATGTGCTAGGCAAGTCTTACTGGGGACATGGGATTATGACAGAGGCCTTGAAAGCTGTTTTGGACTTTTGTTTTACTAAAGCAGGTTTTCAAGAAGTCAAGGCACGTTATGTCAGTCTCAATCCAGCTTCAGGTCGTGTCATGGAGAAGGCTGGAATGTCCTATCTCAAGACTATTACCAATGGTGTAGAGAGAAAAGGCTATCTTGCGGACCTTATTTATTATCAGATAAGTAGGGAAGACTAGTGAATTTTCTTTTCAGTTTCCATCAAAGTCAGACTTTGTCTGGCTTTTTTTGCAATATTTTATACATTAGCTGATTAAATTCCTATTTTTCCCTATCATTGTCCCTGTTTTTTCGAAAATGGAAGGAGTATAATAAATCTATCAATAAAATGATAGGAGGAACTTTATGGGTCATATTTTCTTTTTTCTAAGTGTCTTTTTGGCAGGGATTCTATCCTTCTTTTCTCCTTGTATCTTACCTTTGTTACCAGTCTATGCAGGTGTCTTGTTGGATGATAAAGATGGTGCTCAGGCTTCTAGTGGCAAATTTTCAATCTCAGTTACCAGTTTATTACGAACTCTGGCCTTTATAGCAGGAATTTCCTTTATCTTTATTTTGCTAGGCTATGGAGCTGGTTTTTTAGGAGATTTGCTTTATGCATCTTGGTTCCAATATGTGACGGGTGCGGTTATCATTCTCTTAGGCTTGCACCAGATGGAGATTCTACACTTTAAGGGGCTTTATAAGGAAAAGAGGTTACAACTGCAAGGACAGGGAAAAAACACCAACGGCTATAGTCAGGCATTTTTATTGGGCTTGACCTTTAGTTTTGCTTGGACGCCTTGTGTGGGGCCGGTTCTGGGCTCTGTTTTGGCCTTGGCAGCTTCAGGTGGCTCAGGTGCTTGGCAGGGAGCTGGTCTCATGTTGATTTACACGCTGGGTTTGGCGCTACCATTTTTGGTTCTAGCTCTAGCCTCTAGCTATGTTTTGAAACATTTTCGAAAACTCCATCCTTATCTAGGAACCCTCAAAAAAGTGGGTGGTTTCCTCATTATCATGATGGGAATCTTGGTGCTTTTGGGAAATGCTTCCATTTTGACTACATTATTTGAATAGAGAGGAAAAAGAAATGAAAAAATGGCAAACATGTCTCCTTGGAGTAGGCTCAATCTGTTGCTTGGCAGCCTGTTCGGCTAAAAACATGTCAGACGAAGCTACTATGAAGGAGCAAACAAAAACAGAACAAGTCAGTTCACAAACTGCGACTAAGGGTCAGGCAGTTGCTGATTTTGAATTGACAGGAGTAGATGGCAAGACCTATCATTTTTCTGATTACAAGGGCAAGAAAGTCTATCTCAAATTCTGGGCTTCTTGGTGTTCCATCTGTCTAGCTAGTCTTCCAGATACCGATGAAATTGCTAAGGATGCTGGTGATGATTATGTGGTCTTGACAGTGGTCTCTCCTGGACACAAGGGGGAACAAGCAGAATCGGACTTTAAGAACTGGTACAAGGGCTTGGATTATAAAAATTTCCCAGTTCTAATTGACCCATCAGGTAAACTTTTAGAAAGTTATGGCGTTCGTTCTTACCCAACTCAAGCCTTTATAGACAAGGAAGGCAAGCTGGTCAAAACGCAACCAGGTTTTATGGATAAGGATATGATTTTAAAGACATTGAAAGAAATGGGGTAGAGAAAGGTCATGAATGATAAAGTAAAATTGTTTGTCTTGGCAGGAATCTTTTTCCTAGCCATAAGCGGTTTCTATTTTCTATTGATGCGAAATGCAGGGCAGACAGATGCCTCGCAAATTGAAAAGGCGGCAGTTAGCCAAGGAGGAAAAACAGTGAAAAAAACAGAAGTTAGCAAAGACGCAGATTTGCACGAAATTTATCTAGCTGGAGGATGTTTCTGGGGAGTTGAGGAATATTTCTCACGCGTTCCCGGAGTGACAGATGCCGTTTCAGGTTATGCTAATGGTAGAGGGGAAACAACCAAGTACGAATTGATTAACCAAACAGGACATGCGGAGACAGTCCATATTACCTATGATGCCAAGCAAATTTCCCTCAAGGAAATCCTGCTTCATTATTTCCGCATTATCAATCCAACCAGCAAAAATAAACAAGGAAATGATGTGGGAACCCAGTACCGTACTGGTGTTTATTACACAGATGACAAGGATTTAGAGGTGATTAACCAAGTCTTTGATGAGGTGGCTAAGAAATACGATCAACCTCTAGCAGTTGAAAAGGAGACCTTGAAGAATTTTGTAGTGGCTGAGGATTACCACCAAGACTATCTCAAGAAAAATCCAAATGGCTACTGCCATATCAATGTCAATCAGGCAGCCTATCCTGTCATCGATGCTAGCAAATATCCCAAACCAAGCGATGAAGAATTGAAAAAGACCCTGTCACCTGAGGAGTATGCAGTTACCCAGAAAAATCAAACAGAACGGGCTTTCTCAAACCGTTACTGGGATAAATTTGAATCTGGTATCTATGTGGATGTGGCAACTGGCGAACCCCTCTTTTCATCAAAGGACAAGTTTGAGTCTGGTTGTGGATGGCCTAGTTTCACCCAACCAATCAGTCCAGATGTTGCTACCTACAAGGAAGATAAGTCTTACAATATGACGCGCATGGAAGTGCGAAGCCGAGTTGGAGATTCTCACCTTGGCCATGTCTTTACGGATGGACCAGAGGACAAGGGTGGCTTGCGCTACTGTATCAATAGTCTCTCTATCCGCTTTATTCCCAAAGATCAAATGGAAGAAAAAGGCTACGCTTATTTACTAGATTATGTCGATTAAGAGGGCTTTCCTAAGCAGTTAGAGGAGAATTTTGCTATACTGATACTAGTAAGTGACAAAGGAGCAGAGCATGACCTACACAATCTTAATCGTAGAAGATGAATATCTGGTAAGACAAGGCTTGACCAAGCTGGTCAATGTCGCAGCCTATGATATGGAAATCATCGGTCAGGCTGAAAATGGAAGACAGGCTTGGGAATTGATACAAAAGCAGGTGCCAGATATCATTTTAACCGATATCAACATGCCTCAGCTAAATGGCATCCAGTTAGCCAGTCTGGTCCGAGAAACCTATCCTCAGGTGCATTTGGTCTTTTTAACAGGTTACGATGATTTTGATTATGCTTTGTCTGCTGTAAAACTCGGTGTGGACGACTACTTGCTCAAGCCCTTTTCTCGACAGGATATCGAGGAAATGCTGGGGAAAATCAAGCAAAAGTTGGATAAGGAAGAAAAGGAAGAGCAGTTACAAGATCTATTGACTGATAAGTTTGAGGGAAATATGGCTCAGAAAATCCAGTCTCATCTGGCTGACAGCCAGTTTAGTTTAAAGTCTTTGGCCAGTGACTTGGGCTTTAGTCCGACTTATCTGAGTTCTTTGATTAAGAAAGAGTTGGGCCTACCTTTTCAGGATTATCTGGTGAGAGAACGTGTCAAACAAGCCAAACTCTTGCTTCTGACAACGGATTTAAAGATTTATGAGATCGCAGAGAAAGTTGGTTTTGAAGATATGAACTATTTTACCCAACGTTTTAAACAGATTGCAGGTGTGACACCTCGTAAGTTTAAGAAGGGGGAAGGTCGATGAAACGTTCTTCTCTCCTAGTCAGAATGGTTATTTCCATCTTTCTGGTCTTTCTCATTCTCCTAGCTTTGGTTGGGACTTTCTACTATCGATCTAGTTCATCAGCCATTGAGGCTAGCATTGAGGGCAATAGCCAGACGACTATCAGTCAAACTAGCCACTTTATCCAGTCTTATATCAAAAAATTAGAAACCACCTCGACTAGTTTGACCCAGCAGACGGATGTCCTATCCTATGCTGAGAATCCCAGTCAAGATCAGGTCAAGGGAATTCGAGATCTGTTTTTGACCATCTTGAAGGCAGATAAGGACTTGAAAGCTGTTGTTCTGGTCACCAAATCCGGTCAGGTCATTTCTACAGATGACAGTGTGCAAATGAAAACCTCCTCTGATATGATGGCTGAGGATTGGTACCAAAAGGCTATTCATCAGGGGGCTAAGCCAGTTTTGACTCCAGCTCGTAAATCAGATAGTCAGTGGGTCATTTCTGTCACTCAAGAACTTGTTGATGTAAAGGGAGCCAATCTGGGTGTGCTTCGTTTGGATATTTCTTATGAAACTCTGGAAGCCTATCTAAATCAACTCCAGTTGGGGCAGCAGGGCTTTGCCTTTATTATCAATGAAAACCATGAATTTGTCTACCATCCTCAACACACAGTTTATAGTTCATCTAGCGAAATGGAGGCTATGAAACCCTATATTGAGACAGGGCAGGGCTATACTCCAGATCACAAATCCTACGTCAGTCAGGAAAAGATAGCAGGAACTGATTGGACGGTGCTTGGCGTGTCTTCGCTGGAGAAGTTAGACCAGGTTCGGAGTCAACTCATATGGACCTTGCTTGGGGCCAGTTTCACATCTCTTCTTGCCTGTCTCTGCTTGGTGTGGTTCAGTCTCAAGCGCTGGATTGCTCCTCTGAAGGATTTGAGAGAAACCATGCTGGAGATTGCTTCTGGTAATCAGAATCTTCGTGCCAGGGAAGTTGGTGCCTATGAATTGAGAGAAGTGACTCGTCAGTTCAATGCCATGCTGGATCAGATTGATCAGTTGATGGCAGCTATTCGCAGGCAGGAAGAAACGACCCGTCAGTACCAACTTCAAGCCCTATCGAGCCAGATTAATCCGCATTTCCTCTATAACACCTTGGACACCATCATCTGGATGGCTGAATTTCAGGATAGTCAGCGTGTGGTTCAGGTGACCAAGTCTTTGGCAACCTATTTCCGCTTGGCGCTCAATCAAGGCAAGGATTTGATTTGCCTGTCTGACGAAATCAATCATGTCCGCCAGTATCTCTTTATCCAGAAACAACGCTATGGAGATAAGCTGGAATATGAGATTGATGAAAATCCTGCCTTTGATAAGCTAGTTTTGCCCAAGTTGGTCTTACAACCTCTGGTAGAAAATGCCCTTTACCATGGCATTAAGGAAAAGGAAGATCAGGGACATATTAGAATTTCTGTTCAGAAACAGGATTCAGGACTAGTCATCCGCATTGAGGATGATGGGGTTGGTTTCCAAGATGCTAGCGATAGTAGTCAAAGTCAACTCAAACGTGGGGGAGTTGGTCTTCAAAATGTTGACCAACGGCTCAAACTTCATTTTGGAGACAATTACCAGATGAAGATTGATTCTACGCCTCCAAAAGGAACGAAAGTGGAAATATACATAAATAGAATAGAAACTAGCTAGAGGCTGGGACAAAAGTCTAACCTTAAATATAAAAAGCGAACAAAACGAGTTATCTGAAACTTAGAATTCTGTTTTGATCGCTTTTTTTGTCTAATCTATTGATTTTAAAATTTTATAATAAAGAATTCCTAAAATAAAAATCTTTTTGTCTCAGCCTCTTTTATGCGTAATTGAGCAAGCTTTCTAGGTTGTCTATCTTGCTAAAACGTAGAAAAAACGATATGATAGATAGTGACAAAAGAGGTATCAAGTATGAAGGAAAAAGACATTCAAAGAGAAACAAGCCAGATTGTAAAAGATGTATTAGAAAAGGCTAATTTGAAGCAGGGATCTATCTTTGTTTTGGGTCTTTCTTCTAGTGAGGTGATAGGTGGTCAGATTGGCAAGGAATCCAGCCAAGAAATTGGGGAAATCATCGTGAAGACCATCCTAGATATCCTAGAGGAAAAAGGAATTCATCTAGCTGTTCAAGGTTGTGAACATGTCAATCGGGCCCTCGTCGTTGAACGTCAGGTAGCGGAGCAGTTTGGTCTGGAAATCGTCAGTGTCCTTCCTACCCTTCATGCAGGAGGTTCAGGTCAGTTGGCAGCCTTCAAGTTTATGCAGGATCCAGTCGAGGTTGAATTTATCAAGGCCCATGCTGGATTGGATATCGGAGACACTGCAATTGGCATGCATGTCAAGCATGTTCAGGTTCCGATTCGCCCTCTTTTGAGAGAGATTGGTCATGCCCACGTAACGGCACTAGCTAGTCGTCCAAAATTAATCGGGGGTGCGCGTGCGCATTATCCACAAGATTCTATCAGAAAGTCGTAAGAATGAAAAAAACAAAACAACAACTAGAAAAAATTACCAAATATTCGATTCGTAAGCTAACTGTTGGGGTAGGTCCTGTAGCTATCGGAGCCTTCCTTTTAGGTGCTAGTACCCTTTCAGTAGATAAGGTTCAAGCCAATGAAGTTGGTGGTGCTCATAGTGTTCATTACCGTTATTTGGCGGAGCAGGAATTGACCGAGTCTGAAAAAACTCTGATTCACCATGAAGTTCCTACAGAATTTCAAGATGATGATATTCTCTATGTAGTTTATCGCAAGAAGGCAACTAACAGTCAACAACTTCCATACACAGGAAGTAAGGAACTAGCTTTGGCAGGTCTTGGCTTGGCAACAGCCTCGCTAGCAGTCTTTTTGGTGTCTAAAAAAGGTCGCAAAGAGGTCCTAGGTGTTCTCTTGATTAGTTCTTTAGGAGCCAGCACTTTTGTACCTTATGGAACATTTGCGTTTGAAAATAAAGAATTGCTTTCTTATAACCAAACTATTTCGGCCACTACACATGAAGATTTAGCCGAAGGGATTATCCATATTGAAGGTTATGAATACATCGGATACTTTAAGGAAGCAGAACTCCATCCATCAAGACCAGTTTCAGCTGAGCAGCCTCAGTTGCCAGTAGAAAATCAAAGTTCAAAAGAAATCGAGAAAACAGAAGTAGTTCAAGAAAGACCTGCTGTTGAAGAAAAACCAGTTTCTGAGCAGCTTCAGACTAGACAGGAAGAGAGCTTGGTAGAGATTCCTTTTGAAACAGTCACAAGTCCAGATGCGAATCTAGCAGAAGGACAAACTCGGATCGTCACAGCTGGAGTAAATGGTCAGCGTCGTCTTGTAACTAAGGTATCGATGGTTAACGGTCAAGAAGTTAGAGAAGTCATCGAAGACCAAGTGGTTCAAAATCCTGTGTCGCAAGTCATTGCAGTCGGAACTAAGAAAGAGGAGCAACCTGTCCCAACTCCAGTACCACAAGCTGAACCAACGCATCAGGTAGCTAAGGGTACGCAAGAGGAAGGTAAGGAAGGTAAGGAAGGTCAGGCTCTAACGCAGCCAACCTTACCAGAGGCTCCAGTTGAAGCAAAAGGTAGCCAAGAGGAAGGCAAAGCAGGACAATCCTTAACACAACCCGCATTGCCAGAAGCTCCAGTTGAAGTAAAAGGAACTCAAGAAGAAGGTAAGGCAGGTCAAGCTTTAACACAACCCGCATTGCCAGAAGCTCTAGTTGAAATGAAGGGTACCCAAGAAGAAGGTAAGGAAGGCCAAGCTCTAACACAAGCTGAATTACCAGAAGCCCAAGTAGAAGTAAAAGGTACTCAAGAAGTAAAAGAAGGTGAGAAGCAAGGAGAAGCTTTAGTACAAGCTGAATTACCAGAGTATAAAGAACCAGTTTCAACAAAGGGAACTCAAGAACCTGGTCAAGAAGGTCAAGCTCTTGTACAAGAAGTCAATCCAGAATATAAAGTAACAACTGGTACAGTTGAGAAGTCTATTGAAAGTGAATTAGATTTCTCAACAGAAGTAGTTCCGGATGATACAAAATATCTGGGTGACGAAGTAGTTGAAAACCCTGGTTCTAAAGGAGTTCAAGTTACGAAAACAACTTACGAAACAGTGGAAGGTGTGGAAACAGACAAAGTCCTTTCTACGACTACAGAAGTGAAAACTCCTGCTGTTCCTAAAGTCGTTAAAAAAGGAACAAAACCAGTTGAAGGAACAGCAGTTGAAACAAGAGAAGAAGTCATTCCTTTTACTACAAAAACAGAAGATGACGACACTTTAAAACGTGGAACAACTAAAGTTACTCAAGAAGGTGTAAACGGTAAGAAACAAATTACTGAAACCTATAAAACGATTCGTGGAGAAAAAACAAATGACGCTCCAATAGTAGAAGAAAAAGTTCTTCAAGCACCTCAAGATAAAATTATTAAGAATGGTACAAAAGGGTTAGAAAAACCAACATTACAATGGGCTAATACTGAAAAAGATGTCTTTAAGAAGAGTGTCACAGCTAGTTATACACTGACTAAACCAGCTGGTGTAGAAATTAAATCAATTAAATTAGCGCTAAAAGATAAAGATGGACAACTTGTTAAAGAAGTAACAGTAGCTGAAAATAATTTAAATGCTACTTTAGATAAATTGAAATATTATCAAGGTTACACCCTATCTACTACAATGGTTTATGATCGTGGAGAAGGCGAAGAAACTGAGAAATTAGAAGATAAACAAATTCAGTTAGACCTTAAAAAAGTTGAAATCAAAAACATTAAAGAAACAAGCTTGATGAGTGTAGACGATGCGGGTGTTGAAACAGATAAGAGTTTATTAACTGAAAAGCCGACAGATGTTTCTCCATTGTATTTACGTGTGACAACTTATGATAACAAAACAACAAGACTTGCGGTAAGTTCAGTTGAAGAAGTTGTTGTTGATGGAAAAACATTGTACAAAGTTGTAGCCAAAGCTCCAGACTTAGTTCAACGTAGAGCTGATGATACACTAAGCGAAGAGTATGTACATTACTTTGAAAAACAAAAGGCACACGAAGGTGATGTTTATTATAGTTTTAATGACTTGGTAACAGCTATGAAAGCTAACCCAAGTGGTACCTTTAAACTTGGTGCAGACCTTAATGCAACTAACGTACCAACTCCAAATAAGGAATATGTACCTGGTAAATTTAGCGGTCACTTAACAAGTGTTGATGGTAAACAATATTCAATCCACAACATGGCACGTCAACTATTTGGTAATATCGAAGGTGGTTCAGTTAAAAATATTAACTTAGCTAACGTTAACATCAATATGCCTTGGATTGAAAACATTTCTGCCCTTGCTAGATCTGTTAAAAATGCTACTGTTGAGAACGTTAAAGTTACTGGTAGCATTCTTGGTAAAGATGGAATCTCTGGTATCACTAATAAGGTAGATATTGGTGGACAACTGACAAATGTTGCCTTTATCGGGAAACTTACTGGTGTTGGTGATAGACCTTGGGGTATGGCTGGTATCGCCGGTGAAGTTTGGAAAGGTAACATTAAGAAAGCTTATGTAGATGCTGATATGGTTGCTAATAAAGCTCGTGCTGGTGGACTTGTTGCTGTTACGGATAACGGTTCTGATCCTAACGGTATTGATAAATATGCTTCTGTACGTAATGCGGTGACTAAAGGTACTATCGATATTAAGAACCCTGTTGAAGTTGGTGGTTTCATCAGTAAAAACTGGACATGGGGTAGAGTTGCAGATACTGTTTCAATGATGAAAGTTAAAAACGGTGAAGAATTCTACGGATCTAGAGATATTGATACTGAAGATGGTTACTATACAAACGATGTACTAGAAAGAAACTTTGTAGTAAAAGATATTAGTACAGGTAGTCGTTCATATAAACGCTCACGCTCTAATAGAATTAAAGAAATTAGTCTTGAAGAAGCAAATAAAAAAATTGAGGCAATGGGTATCACAGCCGATAAATTTGAAATTGCTCCACTTGTGGAAGATAAATTGAATCAAGCCAAACCAAAAGCTGATACGTATAAAGATACTCAAGATTACAATGCAGAACGTGAACTTGCATACCGTAATATCGAAAAACTTCAACCATTCTACAATAAAGAGTGGATTATCAATCAAGGGAATAAGATTCCAGAAGGATCTAAATTATTAACGACTGAAGTATTATCTGTAACTGGTATGAAAGATGGACAATTTGTAACAGACTTGTCAGATGTTGATCACATTATGATTCATTATGCTGATGGTACGAAAGAAGAAAAAACTGTTACGCTCAAAGCCGATTCTAAAGTTCAGCAAGTGCGTGAATATAGCATTGATGGTTTGGGTGACGTAGTTTACACACCAAATATGGTGGTTAAAGATCGTACTCAATTACTAAGTGATGTTAAAGCGAAATTAGATACAATTACTCTTGAATCTCCTGAAGTTCGTGCGATTTCAAATAATGTTCCTGCATTATACCTTGAAGAAAGTTTTGTAGATACAAAAGCAAATCTTGATAAGTTAGTAAAAGCTCTTGTTGAAAATGAAGATCATCAGTTAAATGGTGATGAGGCAGCCATCAAAGCACTTCTTAAGAAAGTAGAAGATAATAAAGCTAAAATTATGATGGCACTGACTTACCTCAATCGTTATTATGGAATTGAATATGGTGACTTGAACATTAAGAATATGATGATGTTTAAACCAGATTTCTATGGCAAGACACCAAGTGTTATTGACAGATTAATTCGAATTGGCTCGCAAGAAAAGAACTTGAAGGGTGATAGAACTCAAGATGCGTACCGTGAAATGATTGCAGGAGATACTGGTAAAGGTGATTTACGTAGTTTCTTAGATTATAATATGCGTCTCTTCACAAATGACACGGATCTTAATGATTGGTTTATTCACTCAGCGAAAAATGTTTATGTTGTAGAACCTGAAACAACGACTGAAGACTTCAAAAACAAACGGCATCGTGTGTTTGACGGTTTAGATAATGATATGCATGCTCGTATGATTCTACCATTGTTGAACTTGAAAAAATCACATATTATCTTGATTTCAACTTATAATACCATGGCATACAGCTCGTTTGAGAAATATGGTAAGAACACTGAAGCTGAACGTGAAGCCTATAAAGTACGCATTCAAGAAGTTGCAAAAGCTCAACAAACATACTTAGACTTCTGGTCACGTCTTGCACTTCCAAATGTTCGTGATCAACTACTTAAGAGCCAAAATATGGTCCCAACACCAGTATGGGATAACCAAGCTTATGCAGGTATTGGTGGAGCTAATCGTATGGGTTATGCTGATGGTGGAAAGGTCGCAACCCCTGTTCGTGAATTATTTGGTCCAACTGGTCGTTGGCATCAAATTGACTGGCGTATGGGAGCTATGGCTAAAATTTACGCTAATCCATATAAAGATGACCAAGTCTACTTTATGGTGACGAATATGTTTGAACCATTTGGTATTTCAGCCTTTACCCATGAAACAACTCACGTAAATGACCGTATGGCCTATCTTGGTGGTAATGGACATCGTCAAGGTACAGATCTTGAAGCGTACGCGCAAGGTATGTTACAAACCCCTGACAGTTCTACTTCTAATGGTGAATATGGTGCTCTTGGTATTAATATGGCTTATCATCGTCAAAATGATGGAAATCAATGGTATAACCCAGATCCTGATAAGTTAAACTCACGTGAAGCGATTGACCATTATATGAAGAATTATAACGAAGCAATGATGATGTTAGACCATCTTGAGGCTGATGCTGTATTACCTCGTATCGCAGGTGATAATAGTAAGTGGTTTAAGAAAATTGATAAAGAGATGCGAACACCTGGTGACAGAAATCAATTACGCGCTCCACACCAATGGGATAAAGTACGCGATTTGACAGACGCTGAAAAAACAATGAGACTTTCCACAATCGATGACCTTGTCGACAATAACTTCATGACGATTCATGGAAATCCTGGAAACAAAGTATTCCATCCGGAAGACTTTGGTACAGCTTATGTCAATGTCAACATGATGGCAGGTATTTACGGTGGTAACACAAGCCAAGGTGCACCTGGTTCATTATCATTTAAACACAATACATTCCGTATGTGGGGTTACTTCGGATATGAGAATGGATTTGTTGGATATGCATCTAGCAAATATCAAGGTGCTGCAAACAGTGAAAATAAAGGTTTACTCGGCGACGACTTCATTATCAAGAAAGTTTCTAATGGAAGATTCACTAACCTTGAAGACTGGAAGAAAGAATGGTTCAGGGAAGTCAAAGCAAAAGCTGACAAAGGATTTACTGCCATTGAGATTGATGGTAAACAAATTACAAATTATGCTGAACTAAAAGTCTTATTTGATAAAGCGGTGGAGGCTGACCTAGCAGGTAGAGGAACAGCTAAAACTGTAGAGCTTAAATCAAAAGTCTTTAAAGCACTTCTTAAGAATACAGACGGATTCTCAGGAAATCTTTTTAAAGCATAGATTGTATTAAATAGATGAGTAAAAAGGTAGATTAAGTTTTTCTTGATCTGCCTTTTTATGCTATACTTAAGGTATGCATAGAAAAACAGTGATTGATTTTAGGGCTTTGGGGGAGAGATACACCTTTACCCAGCCGATTAAAGAGTTGAAAACGAGAAATGTAGCAAAAGTGGCAGATTTGCTGGCACAAGTGGAAAGCTACCAAGAGCAAGGCTATTATGTGGTGGGTTATGTCAGCTACGAGGCTGCACCTGCTTTTGAGGAGAAATTAGCAGTTCACAAGGCTCCTCTACTGGGCGAGTACTTGCTTTACTTTACTGTTCATGATAGGGTAGAAACATCCCCTATTCCTCTGACTTATGATGCGGTTGATTTGCCTTCAAATTGGCAGGAAGTAACATCTGCAGAGGACTATGAAAAGGCGATTGCCCAGATTCATCATCATTTGCGGCAGGGAGACACCTATCAGGTCAACTACACCGTCCAACTCAAGCAAGACTTAAGTGCCAATCCTTTTGCCATCTACAATCGTATGGTGGTAGAGCAGGAGGCGGGCTACAATGCTTATATTGAATATGACGAGATGGCAGTGATTTCCATGAGCCCAGAGCTCTTTTTTGAACAAAATGACCGCGAGTTGACAACGCGACCAATGAAGGGAACGACTCAGCGTGGGGTAACTGACCAAGAAGATTTTGAACAGGCCAGTTGGTTGGAACAGGATCCCAAAAATCGCTCTGAAAATATGATGATTGTGGACCTCTTGCGCAACGATATGAACCGTATTTCTGAGGTGGGGAGTGAGCATGTGGAGCGTCTCTGTCAGGTGGAGCAGTATTCAACGGTTTGGCAGATGACTTCGACTATCAAGAGTAACTTGCGAGAGGATGCGGACCTTGTAGAAATATTCCGTTCTCTCTTTCCTTGTGGATCAATAACAGGAGCTCCGAAAATTGCGACTATGGAAATTATAAAGGACTTGGAGCCACAACCGCGTGGAGTCTACTGCGGAACAATTGGTCTCCTGCTTCCAAATGGACGACGGATTTTTAATGTGGCCATTCGGACTATTCAACTCTACAAGGGGCAAGCTATCTATGGAGTTGGCGGAGGTATTACATGGGATAGTACTTGGGAATCTGAATACCGCGAGGTTCATCAAAAGGCAGCTGTTCTCTATCGTAAACAAGCTCGTTTCAAACTGATTACTACTGGAAAAATCAACCAGAAGAACTTGCTGTTTGCAGAACAACATATAGAAAGGCTGAGAAAAGCAAGTCGATATTTTGCCTTTCCTTATGATGCAGAAGAACTGAGACAAAAGATAGAAGCAGAGTGCCAAGCTTGTGATGTTAATCAAGATTACCGCTTGCGAATCAGTATTAGCAAATCTGGAGAGATAGAAGTTGATCGCCAAGTATTAACACCCCTTAGTCCACATTTCTGCCAGGCGAAACTTTGCCTTCAGGAAGCCAATTTGCAACAAGCCTTTACCTATTTTAAAACGACTTACAGATCGCATTTGAGCCTAGGGGAGCAAGAGATTATTTACCACAATAAGTCTGGAGAACTTCTTGAAACCTCTATCGGAAATTTGGTTCTGAAAATTGCTGGGAAACTCTACACACCGCCTATCAGACTTGGACTCTTGCCAGGAATTTACCGTCAGCATTTGCTGGAAACAGGACAGGTAGAAGAGAAAGTCTTGACCTTGGCAGATTTAGCCCAAGCAGAAGCTATTTACGCCTGTAATGCAGTGAGAGGCTTGTATGAATTAAGCCTTGAGGAGAACTAGATGAAACTGATATTTTTACACGGGTTAGGGCAGTCAGCGGAGAGTTGGAAGGAAGTGCAAGAGTTGCTTGCAGATTATCCCTCTGAAGCCATAGAGTTATTTCCTTCCGGAGTTGCCACCTACCAAGAAGCCAAGGAGCGCATTTATCAGCGCTTAACAGTGGAAACAGAACCTTTTGTCCTAATCGGTTTGTCCTTAGGAGCTGCCCTTGCATTGGAGCTTTCAAGTTATGAGATACCAAATCTTCAATCCTTGGTTTTGTCAGGTTGTCCACTGAAACTAGCGGGTAACATTCCTTTTTATATTCAGTTGCTGATTTTTAAACTACTTCCCAAAAAGGTATTTGAAAAACAGGGAGCAGACAAAGCTTTTATGGTCGGAGTTTCTGAGGAATTGAAGACACTTGATTTAACTGATATATCAAGAACTTGTCCTTATCCAACCTTACTAATTTGTGGTAGCAAAGATAAACCCAATCTTAGTTCTATGAGAAGTCTTCATAAACTAATATCAGAATCCCAATTTCAGATTATACCAGACGGCCCTCATGTCTTGAATAAGGAAAAACCAAAGGAGTTTGTAGAAAAGACCAGAAGTTTTCTTGAATTGTTAAAGTAAGTTTTGTAAAATAATATTGAAATCGATAACATTGTTATAGGAGAAAGAAATGAACAAACGTCTATTTTTAAAAATGAGTCTGGCTACCTTGCCAGTTTTGGCTTTATTTTCACAACCTGTGTTAGCAGAAGAAAACATTCATTTTTCTAGTTGTAAGGAAGCTTGGGCGAATGGATACGCGGATATTCATGAGGGAGACCCTGGTTATTCTGCCAAGTTAGACCGCGATCATGATGGTGTGGCTTGCGAATTGAAAAATGCTCCTAAGGGTGCTTTCAAAGTAAAACAAGCGACTACAACTCAAACTGATATAAGTTCAGCAACAGCAAGTGGCTGGGTTAAGCAGGATGGTGCTTGGTACTACTTTGATGGAAATGGCAATCCAGTAAAAAATGCTTGG
The DNA here is from genome assembly GCF_963521255.1 of uncultured Streptococcus sp. Taxonomy (GTDB): domain Bacteria; phylum Bacillota; class Bacilli; order Lactobacillales; family Streptococcaceae; genus Streptococcus. The sequence goes on from NZ_CAUQTU010000002.1 coordinate 70,002, forward strand.
CAGGGAAGCTATTATCTGAAAGAAGATGGTCAAATGGCACAGAGCGAATGGATTTATGATTCTTCCTATCAAGCTTGGTATTATTTGAAATCAGACGGATCTTATGCAAAGAATGCATGGCAAGGAGCTTACTACCTTAAATCTAACGGTAAAATGGCACAAGGTGAATGGCTTTATGACTCTTCTTACCAAGCCTGGTATTACTTGAAATCAGATGGTTCTTATGCTCGCAATGCGTGGCAAGGAAATTATTATTTGAAATCGGATGGTAAAATGGCTAAAAATGAGCGAGTTGATGGGGGCCGCTACTACGTAGATGCTTCAGGTCTCTGGAAACCATAAATCAGATAAAATTTAGAAAGTTAATGCAAACCTTTGCATAAATGAGTGAATTTTGTTATACTAGTACTGTAAGCATTTTCAGTTAATTCATAATGAAAAAGGAGAATATGATGAGTCAAAAGATTATTGGGATTGACCTTGGTGGAACTTCTATCAAATTTGCAATCTTGACAACAGCAGGAGAAATCCAAGAAAAATGGTCTATCAAGACTAACATTTTGGATGAGGGAAGTCATATCGTTGATGATATGATTGAGTCTATTCAACATCGTTTGGACTTGCTTGGATTGGCAGCAGCAGACTTCCAAGGTATTGGAATGGGATCACCAGGTGTGGTTGACCGTGAAAAAGGGACTGTTATTGGTGCCTACAATTTGAACTGGAAAACCCTTCAACCAATTAAAGAAAAGATTGAAAAATCCTTGGGCATTCCTTTCTTCATCGATAATGATGCCAACGTGGCAGCTCTTGGTGAGCGCTGGATGGGTGCTGGTGATAACCAACCAGATGTTGTCTTTATGACACTAGGTACTGGTGTTGGTGGCGGTATTGTCGCTGAAGGCAAATTGCTTCATGGTGTTGCTGGTGCAGCAGGGGAGCTTGGTCACATCACTGTTGACTTTGACCAGCCAATTGCATGTACTTGCGGTAAGAAAGGTTGCCTTGAGACAGTTGCTTCTGCAACAGGGATTGTCAACTTGACTCGTCGCTATGCGGATGAATACGAAGGAGATGCAGCCTTGAAACGCTTGATCGATAACGGAGAAGAAGTAACTGCTAAGACTGTCTTTGACCTTGCAAAAGAAGGAGACGACCTTGCCTTGATCGTTTACCGCAACTTCTCACGTTACTTGGGAATCGCTTGTGCTAACATTGGTTCAATCCTAAACCCATCAACCATCGTCATCGGTGGTGGTGTGTCAGCTGCAGGAGAATTCCTTCTCCAAGGTGTTCAAAAAGTCTACGACGAAAATAGCTTCCCACAAGTACGTACATCTACTAAATTAGCTCTTGCAACTCTAGGAAATGACGCTGGAGTTATTGGAGCAGCATCACTTGTATTGCAATAAAATAATAAAAGGGGAAAAATGCTAACCTAGAGTTAGTAATGTTCCTCTTTTCTTTTTTATGCTATACTAGTTAGGACAATGAATGAGGTGAAATGAAATGACCAAAGCAGATACGATTTTTAAAGAAAATATTGAACGCATTCTAAAGGAAGGTGTTTTCTCAGAACAGGCTCGTCCTAAGTACAAGGACGGAACCGTTGCCAACTCTAAATATGTGACAGGTGCCTTTGCCGAGTATGATTTGGCTAAGGGTGAATTTCCCATTACAACCTTGCGTCCTATCGCTATCAAATCCGCCATCAAGGAAGTTCTCTGGATCTACCAAGATCAGTCAAATAGCCTAGACGTGCTTAATGACAAGTACAACGTTCACTACTGGAATGACTGGGAAGTGGGAGATACAGGAACTATTGGTGAGCGTTACGGGGCAGTCGTTAAGAAACACGATATCATCAATAAGCTTCTCAAACAGTTGGAAGCCAATCCTTGGAATCGTCGGAATATTATCTCCCTTTGGGATTACCAAGCTTTCGAAGAAACAGAAGGGCTGCTCCCATGTGCTTTTCAGACCATGTTTGATGTCCGCCGTGTAGATGGAGAAATCTATCTGGATGCAACCTTGACCCAGCGCTCCAATGATATGCTGGTGGCCCACCACATCAATGCGATGCAGTATGTGGCTCTTCAAATGATGATTGCCAAACATTTTGGCTGGAAGGTTGGGAAGTTCTTCTACTTCATCAACAACCTCCATATCTATGACAATCAATTTGAACAAGCTCAGGAATTGCTCCGTCGTGAGCCGTCTGACTGCCAACCTCGTTTGGTTTTGAATGTGCCAGATAAGACCAATTTCTTTGATATCAAAGCAGAAGATTTTGAGTTGGTGGATTATGACCCTGTCAAGCCGCAGTTGAAGTTTGACCTAGCTATTTAAAAGAATAGAAAAAAGAAGTTGAGACAATGAATCCCAACTTCTTTTGTTTTTTAACGTGATACGCGGCGACGAGCTGCTTTTTTACGGTTTTCTTCGATGAAAGCTGCTTTTTGCTCTTCTGGTTCGATTACTTTCTTTTTAAATGCGTATACTGCACCTGCAACTGCAGCGACAGTTCCTGCGACACCTGTTACAAGACCTTTAGCGAATCCTTTAGCCATGAGTCTTCCTCCTTTATATTCTATACCAGCCAGCCTCCTCAAGAGGTCACATTTTTCTGACTGACCTTTTTGTGTTATAATAATAGTAACGAAAAAATGGGAATTTTTCAAGGAAAAAAGATGAAAACAAAAATAATTGTGATTGTTGGACCGACTGCTGTTGGAAAAACATCCCTTGCCATTGAAGTGGCCAAGCGTTTTAATGGCGAAGTGGTTAGTGGAGATAGCCAGCAAGTCTATCGAAGACTTGATATTGGGACGGCCAAGGCTAGTCCAGAAGAGCAGGCAGCTGTTCCTCATCATTTAATTGATGTTAGAGAGGTAACCGAGTCTTACTCGGCTTTTGATTTTGTTTCAGAAGCTAAGATGGCTATTGAGGATATTCACAGTCGTGGCAAGATAGCCATTATCGCTGGTGGGACTGGACTTTATATCCAGAGTTTGCTAGAAGGTTACCATCTGGGTGGGGAGACACCTCATGAGGAGATTTTGGCCTATCGGGCTAGTTTGGAGCCTTATACGGATGAGGAATTAGCTCATCTTGTGGCGCAAGCAGGTCTTGAAATTCCCCAGTTTAATCGTCGTCGTGCTATGCGTGCCTTGGAAATTGCTCATTTTGGTCAGGATTTGGAAAATCAAGAGACCTTGTATGAACCATTGATTATCTGCTTGGATGATGAACGCAGTCAATTATATGAACGTATCAATCACCGCGTGGACTTGATGTTTGATGCTGGGCTTTTGGATGAGGCTAAGTGGCTCTTTGACCATTATCCAGATGTGCAGGCTGCTAAAGGGATTGGTTACAAGGAACTCTTTCCTTACTTCCGTGGAGAGCAGACTCTGGATGAAGTTGGTGAGAGTCTCAAACAGGCTACCCGTCGTTTTGCCAAGCGTCAGTTGACCTGGTTCCGTAATCGCATGCAGGTCACCTTTTATCAGATTGGAGAATCTGGTGTGCAAGACCGCATTTTAAGTCAGATAGAGGAGTTTTTAGATGATTGAAACGGAGAAAAAAGAGGAACGCGTCCTTCTCATCGGTGTGGAATTGCAGGGCATGGACAATTTTGACCTCTCCATGGAAGAATTGGCTAGTTTAGCGAAAACGGCAGGGGCAGTCGTTGTAGATAGCTACAGACAAAAACGTGAAAAATATGATTCCAAGACCTTCGTCGGCTCTGGTAAGTTAGAAGAAATTGCGCTCATGGTAGATGCAGAAGAAATTACCACTGTCATCGTCAACAACCGTTTGACACCAAGGCAAAATGTCAATCTAGAGGAGGTTCTGGGTGTTAAGGTCATTGACCGTATGCAGTTGATTTTGGATATCTTTGCCATGCGGGCTCGAAGCCATGAAGGGAAGCTCCAAGTCCACCTAGCCCAGCTCAAATATCTCCTGCCTCGCTTGGTTGGTCAGGGAATTATGCTCAGCCGTCAGGCAGGGGGAATTGGTTCCCGTGGACCTGGTGAAAGCCAGCTGGAATTGAACCGTCGTAGCGTTCGCAACCAAATCACGGATATAGAGCGCCAGCTCAAGGTGGTTGAGAAAAATCGGGCGACTGTCAGAGAAAAACGTTTGGAGTCCAGCACCTTTAAGATTGGTTTGATTGGTTATACCAATGCTGGGAAGTCAACTATCATGAACACTTTAACCAGTAAGACTCAGTATGAAGCGGACGAGCTCTTTGCAACTCTGGATGCGACGACTAAGAGTATTCATCTAGGGGGAAATCTCCAAGTAACTTTGACAGATACCGTTGGCTTTATCCAAGATTTGCCGACAGAGTTGGTGTCCAGTTTCAAGTCAACCTTGGAAGAAAGCAAGCATGTGGATCTTCTAGTTCATGTTATTGATGCCAGCAATCCTTACCATGAGGAGCATGAAAAAACAGTTCTATCCATCATGAAAGATCTGGACATGGAAGATATTCCTCGTCTGACACTTTATAATAAAGCGGATTTGGTGGAGGATTTCACGCCTACCCAAACGCCTTATGCCCTCATTTCTGCCAAGTCTGAGGATAGTCGTGAGAATTTGCAGGCACTATTTTTAGAGAAAATCAAGGATATTTTTGAATCTTTTACACTGCGAGTGCCTTTTTCAAAGTCCTACAAGATTCATGATTTAGAAAGTGTTGCGATTCTGGAAGAACGTGATTATCAAGATGACGGCGAAGTGATTAGAGGCTACATTTCTGAGAAAAATAAATGGAGGTTAGAAGAATTTTATGATTGATATTAAAACGTTGGCTCTAAAATATGGGGGCTATACGAGTCTAGACAAGGTCTATCTGGATCAACTTCTAGCTGGTAAAACAGAGCAGGAGCAATTGACTCTTATCACACCTCCGCCAAGTGTAGTCAATGCTTACTTTGCAGAACTATATCAAAAAAAGAGTCCTCAAGCTGCGACGGATTATTTTGCGGAACTCAGTCAGGAACTGAATCTTTACAATGCTGAACCAAGTTTCGCCTTAGAAAACAAGCCCTTTGTTCGGCTTAATCTGTCTGGTAAATCCTTTGGTTTTTGTTATGAGAGTGAGGGTTTGGGTCGGATTTTCTCTGAAAATGAAGAGGTAATCTCGGATGACTTGCTATTTGAAATTGCGCAAATTTTCCCCCATCAATTAGTCTTTGAGGAGTCTGGTAAGATTTACATGAAGGCTGTCGGGGACGAAGAAGTTGTTAGTGTGGAAAGTCTTACAGCTTTGACTGATTTGGAAAACTTGGCTGATGGTCGCAAACGTCTCAAAGGATACAGCCAAGAGGAGTTACTGCAAGAAGCTACTGTTTTTTCTGGCAAATGTTATTTCCGATCGGAAAACCGCACAGCCATGTTATATATTGATTAATTAGAAAGTATCGAATGGATATTCAATTTTTAGGAACGGGGGCTGGTCAGCCCTCTAAAGCCCGCAATGTCTCCAGTCTCGCCCTGAAACTCTTGGACGAGATTAACGAAGTCTGGCTCTTTGACTGTGGAGAAGGTACGCAAAATCGCATTCTGGAAACCACAATTCGACCACGCAAGGTCAGCAAAATTTTTATCACTCACCTGCATGGAGACCACATCTTTGGCTTGCCAGGTTTCCTTTCTAGTCGTGCTTTTCAGGCTAATGAAGAGCAGACAGATTTGGAAATCTATGGACCGCAAGGGATTAAGTCATTTGTCTTAACCAGCCTTCGTGTGTCAGGTTCGCGCCTGCCTTACCGTATTCATTTTCATGAGTTTGACCAAGATTCTCTAGGAAAAATTCTTGAGACTGATAAGTTTACGGTGTATGCAGAGGAGCTGGATCACACTATTTTCTGTGTTGGATACCGTGTTATCCAAAAGGACCTTGAAGGAACGCTGGATGCTGAAAAACTTAAGGCTGCTGGTGTCCCATTTGGCCCGCTTTTTGGGAAAATCAAAAACGGTCAGGACGTTGTTCTCGAAGACGGAACTGAAATCAAGGCAGCTGACTATATCTCAGCTCCCCGTCCAGGTAAGATTATCACTATTTTAGGAGACACTCGAAAAACGGATTCCAGTGTGCGTCTGGCTGTCAATGCCGATGTCCTGGTTCATGAATCGACTTATGGCAAGGGTGATGAAAAAATTGCTCGTAACCATGGCCACTCTACTAACATGCAAGCTGCACAAGTAGCGGTAGAAGCAAGCGCCAAACGACTATTGCTCAACCATATCAGTGCCCGTTTCCTCTCAAAAGATATCAGCAAGCTCAAAAAAGATGCTGCTAGTGTTTTTGAAAATGTCCATGTGGTCAAAGACTTGGAGGAAGTGGAAATCTAACAGATTGAGAAAGGAACAGTATGCCTACTATTCTCATTACAGGAGCTAGCGGTGGTCTAGCCCAAGAAATAGTTAAACTTCTGCCAAATGACCAACTCATCTTGCTTGGTAGAAATAAGGAAAAATTAGCCCAACTCTACGGAAATCATCCCCATGCAGAATGGATTGAAATCGATATTACCGATGACTCAGCCTTAGAAGCTCTGGTAGCAGACCTCTATCTCCGCTATGGCGAGATTGATGTCTTGATAAACAACGCTGGTTACGGGATTTTTGAGGAATTTGACCAAATTTCCGACCAAGATATTCATCAGATGTTCGAGGTCAATACCTTTGCCCTAATGAATCTGTCTCGTCGCCTTGCGGCTCGAATGAAGGAAAGCCGAAAAGGCCATATCATCAATATCGTCAGCATGGCAGGTTTGATTGCTACTGGCAAGTCTAGTCTCTACTCAGCAACTAAGTTTGCGGCTATTGGTTTTTCAAATGCCCTACGATTAGAACTCATGCCTCATGGTGTTTACGTAACGACAGTCAATCCAGGGCCAATCCGAACAGGATTTTTCGACCAAGCCGACCCAGATGGCACCTATCTCAAGTCGGTTGACCGCTTCCTGCTAGAGCCAGATGCAGTTGCTAAAAAGATTGTCAAGATTATGGGAAAAAACAAACGAGAACTCAATCTTCCGATGTTGTTGAACCTAGCCCATAAGTTTTATACTCTCTTTCCCAAGCTAGCTGATAAGCTGGCTGGGGAGACTTTTAATTATAAGTAAAAAAGTTGTTCCTAAAATGGAGCAACTTTTTTTACGATTAGAACAAATCAATACCAGTCTTATTTAATGCGTGGCAATGATAGGTGAAGGCGTTGATAAAATTAGAATAGTACTGCTGGTCAATAAATTTTGCGCTTTGAAGATAATTAAATAGATTTTTGGCTAGGGGAATAGCCTCAGGTTTATTCCATCTAAATTGATTGTAAACATGTTCAACTTCTAGGAACATGAGGGGAATAGCCAGATAACCTCGTTCGAAGGTCTGAAGTGATTTAATTTTTTTAATAATATCATCAGCCTTTTGATAGTACCCTAGTTCAGAGAAGTATTTTACGGAGAAAGTAAGAGCATTTAAGATACGGATGTAGGTGTCAGTATTGGCACTTTCTTTGTACATAAGTAATAATTGTTTGGTCATATGGTCAATAAGTTCCATAGGAGAATGATTGACGATGACGCGATAAATTTCAAGTTCGATACTATTAAAGACATCCGATTTCATTAAATGATTGATAATGTTTTGAATCCTGGCAACAGTTTCTGGACTCTTTGCTATGGTTGGATAATGTCTTAATTTAATAGATTTAAAAATCATTTCTGCTTGAAGTGGATTGTCTTTTAGATAGACATCAAATAATTTTTCGTATTCTTCAATGTAAGTGAGGATATCTTCTTCATGGACCACATGCTTGCCAAATTCAATAGCAGGTAATTCTAAGCAGTCTCCGCCTTTATTTGCATAGGCGAGAACAAAATCATTCCATTCAACTCCGATAACAATTAATAGTTTGGCAAAGTTTTCAAGTGAAATTCCCTTGTCTCCTTTTTCAAATTGACTTAGGAACTGTGGTGATACGATATCTGAGGCGGCTTCCTTTAGGCTGAGGCCTCGTGCTTCGCGCAGGTACTTAAATGTAGTTCCAAATGGATATAGGTTTTCCATAAATCATCTCCTTATATACTTCTAAGACTATTATATAAAAATTTAGAGAAAAAAATGGAGAAAGAAAACTATAGTTACAAAATATTAGAATTCTATGCTATTTTTTGTTTTTATGAACAAGATTGAAACTATAGTTTAGTTTGCGAAAAAATAGATAAGTAGGGTCTAATAAGCTGTATAAACACAAAAAGGAATAAATCCCTTATAGTAGAGTTAATATCTCGTACTAGAAAGAGATTTGTTCCTTTTTGTGGTCATGAATAGTTTTTGAGAATATTTGATGAACCAAACTCAAATGACTTATTAATGCACTGAGTAACGGTGGGCAATATCTACGATATTATCAGCTATAAGGTCTGCGGTTAAATGAGAACCTCCATTATCTAGCTCTTCAAACCAGTTTTCCAATACAACATTTGTAACAGGAGAAACAGTATCAGGAGCAATATGATAATTCTTCCTTAAAAACTGTTCTACTTCAGCTCTGAGAGCTTGTTCTTCACTTGACAAAATCATATCGTTTCCTCCTTAACTAGGGTTAGTCTATCTGCAATTCTTTGATCACATATACACAATTGCGTATCATTCTGATATTTTCCCAAAAGCATTTCAGCAGTTTGTTCTAAGGTATTCAACCCTTGGAAATAATTATCTAAAGTTTCTTTCAATCGTGTAATTTGACCATCAAGAACTGGACCAAATACTGCTGAAAAATGATGAATATTATTTCCAGACTTAGCATCTAACTCCAATCTATTTTTATAAACAAACTGAAAGTATTCTTTGTCAATTTCAAAAATTTTAGTTTCAGAATTATCAAGTTCTTGAAATTGATAACTTAGAACAACCGATTTTACATTCGGATTAAAAGGAATTTCATCTTTTGTTTTCCGCTGAGCCCATTTAATTGCTTGGCTGAGCTTAGATGTCACATAAAATCCGATACCAAAATCACAGTTACGTTTACTATGATGGACATCTATTCCATCTTTTAAAGAAGCAACTTGAGTAGATGTCGTTCCGTGATACCAAATTTTTGTACTGCTAAACTCCTGATTAAAGTTTAACTCTTCCATAAAATAATTATAGCATTTTTCTAGCATTTACGCACCTACTACCTGTTTCAATTTTAGTGTAGATAAGTCTACCACTCTAAAATCCTTCTAAAACTATTATATAAAAATTTAGAGAAAAAAATGGAGAAAGAAAACTATAGTTACAAAATATTAGAATTCTATGCTATTTTTTGTTTTTATGAACAAGATTGAAACTATAGTTTAAATGACGAAAAATTTAAATATCTATTATGGTATGATAAGGGAGAGAATAGCTAATAAAGCTGGCTTGTTATACTAGTATAACAAGGATTGACTTATCACTCAATCCTATTCTATTAGCCATCAAAGGAGAAAATGCTATGGGAAAAACTTAAACACTTGACACTAGAAAAAAATTATATTTACTTTTAAGGTTATAAGACAATTATCAAAAATTTTAGAAAAATAGAAATATATAAGGAGTTTTGTTATGAAAAACAGAAAAATGTTGGCCTCTTCTTTACTAGCTGGTGCTTTATTGTCAGTAGGTTATGTAGCTTCTAAACCGACAGCGGTTCATGCCTTAACAGATATGAGTGTCAAGGATACTCAAAATCCCTTGAAAATCAACTTGATACAGACAGGAGAAGTAACTATACTTTTGGTTGACCTTCAAAGAAGTTCTACAACTAATGATAATACATATCTTGATTTTGATCTAGTTAATGAAGATACTGGAGAACTTGCTTCTTCATACTCTTTTGGAAGATTTGGAGGAAGTAATAGAATAAGACAGGGAATTAATATACTCTCAGTAAAAGATGGGAACTATCATCTGGATATCTACAGCTCAGATGATTTTGGAAAACGTTACTTTGGACGTTCAGAAGTTTTTAAAATCTCAGAATATACATACTATCCGATTAAGAAGGTAGAGACACCAAAAGCTACTGAAACTCCAAAACAAACCACTAACTCTAACTCAGGTCAGACTGGCTGGTCAGGTTCTTCTTACTACAAAGCTGGTGTTAAAGTAGTGAATCAATGGATTTTTGATGTTCAGTACAATTCCTACTTCTACCTAAATGCTTCAGGTAACTTTGTTCAGAATGCTTGGTCAGGCAATTATTACCTCAAATCAGGTGGCTACATGGCTAAGAGCGAGTGGATTTATGACAATAACTATCAATCATACTATTACTTGACAGCAGAGGGTAGCTATGCACGTAATGCTTGGTCTGGAAGCTACTACCTCAAATCAGATGGTAAAATGGCTAAGAGTGAGTGGATCTATGATAGTAGCTACCAATCTTACTATTATCTAACATCAGAAGGAAGTTACGCTCGTAACACATGGGTAGGTGACTACTATCTCAAGTCAAATGGTAAGATGGCAGTCAATGAACGTACCCCAGATGGCTACCAAGTAGATGGCTCAGGTAAGTGGGTGAAATAAGAAAATAATCTATACTGTAGATAAAACTTATTTTAAACAGGGAGAAAAGAGAAAATAATGGAAAAACATGAAAACCAAACGAACGAAGAAGTGACCGTAGAAAAAGTCGAAGATACTGAAGAAGTGGCTGTAGAAAAAGTCGAAGAGACTACGGAAAGAATGGAAGAATCAATTCATGAAGTAGTGACAGAGAAGCCTGATAGAGTAGAAGCAATCAAAAAAGAGGCAGCAAGTTTTGTAGATAAAGCTGGAAAACAAATCGAAAATCTAGATATGGATGGTTCGATTGAAAAAATTAAAAAATTATTTGAAACAAAACCTCTACAATCTGTCGGAATAAGCCTAGCTGTCTTTCTTGTTCTGTTCTTTGGAGTTCGTAAATTAACCAGTGATCCATTAGATGGAACTTATGAAATTTTAACAAAACGTGATCATTTAGTCATGGTGATTAAAGGAAATTCTGGGACCGTTATCTCTGAAGATTCAGACGGAGACAAAGAAAAAAGACTAGTGAAAATTGATAAACAAAAGAAAGTATTGACAATCACAGACACTAAAGGAAGAGATTTAGGAAAAACAAAATATATGTTAAAAGATAAGGAACTTTATCTTCAAGAGCCAGATCAAACCTTTAACCGAGTAAAATAGACTACACATTCAAAGCTTACCTCAGTACCCTATACTCAATGAAAATCAAAGAGCAAACTAGGAAGCTAGCCGCAGGCTGTACTTGAGTACGGCAAGGTGACGCTGACGTAGTTTGAATTTGATTTTCGAAGAGTATTAAAAGCTACTGGGGTAGGAAATTGTATACAGGGAGAATATGAATGAAATTTAAAAAATTAATAACTCTAGCCAGCTTGGTTGGCCTAATTACTTTCTTATTGCCTGTTGTTTCATCAGGTAATCAATCACTAGCTCCGGTAAGTGAGTACGTAGTTGATTATCTAAATGCGCCTTCCCGATTTATGGTATTTATTGTTTGGTACGGTGCATTTGTAATCACTTTATTATTATCTTTATTTATAGTAAATAGAAGAGTGATAGCAATTATTCAGTCACTTGTCATTATTTTATTAAGTGCATTTAGTTTGTTTATTCATTTTACATTCTTGAAAGAAATAGTTGGTAGAGCACAATTAGGTTACGGAGCTATTCTATATTTTATCTGTGCTTTGATAAATATTTTTGCAGCAATAATGATTATAAAAGGTGATAAGACTACTAGTAAACAGATTCATTAAATAACTTTCTTTAAGTAGTAGTTGGGATGAATGTACTAGTAGAAATTCTGCATTATATAGTGATAAGAAAGGTTTTAGGTTAAAATGAAAAAAATTTTATTTCGCTTTCCATTTTGGTATTATTTAAATCCAATTAATTTTTTAGGTGTAGGTGTATTAGGTTCTATCACCTATTACAATACTGTAAAATTCTTTTCAGAAATTGCTGAGTATGAAAAATTCCACGTTACTCATTCGCAAAGTCAATTTTCTGTAATGTTGAATATTGTGTTAACTATAATTTTGGCAATTATCAATATTCTATTGTATCCGTATGTATTTTCTTACATTTTTAAAGTAGTCTCAAATATTATCCCAAAAGGATTTTTCTTCAGTTTAATGTTTAAACAAATAGGTGCTGCATATAGAGAAGAAATGGATAAAGGTGATATTTATTTAAAACATAGAATCTACTATGATTATCGTGGATATCCTACATCCATTGAACCAGTATATGATAGAGCAATTGATCGTGCACTTGACGCAGTTAGTGGAATGTTTGCGATTCAGTTTGGAATTAGGGTTGTATGTATTAGTCTTGGGATAGTGGCTTTGTTTGCATCATGGTATTTTACCATCTTTTATGGTTGGATTTTTGCTATTAAATATAATCGTCAACATCCTCCAAAAAAAAAGAGTCAAAATGAATCAGTAAAAATGCCTTCAATGCAAAAAGTAAATTCAGTTCCTGAAGTACAGGGGAGTGAATTGGACTCTGAAAGTCCAATATCGAGTGATCATAGGAGTCAAGAAATGTCTTCGCAAAAAAGAAAAGTGTCTGATTTATTAACTCAAGAAAGGGTAGAAAAGGCTGGGAATATTTTGGAAAAAATGCTATCAATCTTAATTAGAATTAGTATTGGATTTTTCAAAGTTTTAGGAAAAGTTGTATTGTTTACTTTTAAAGTTACGGGGGGAATTGCTAGAGGTATTGAGCATTCTGTGGAAGATTCAATCAGAAGAATGTTTTAGTCAGTTAAATTAAAACTTAAATATTACATAAAACTGATAGATAGATTAATAAATGATAAAATCTAAATGAAATGATATCTATAAGTCATTTTATTTAGATTTTTCATGGTTTAGAAAGATATTAAAAAAATGACAACATATAAAGTAGGAACAAGTTTTAGTTCATGGTCTTTTGGAGATGCTTATTCGAAGGCTAAAGATGGGGATATTCTTGCATTTGAAGAAGGTTTTATGCTTGAACTACCAGCAGGAAGACATTATAAGATAGAAAAAAGTATCAAAATAGTTGGACAAATTTCTGGGACCGAAGGTGGAGGAACGCTTTATCACAATACTATAGCAGCGACTCTGAGAATTATGAACGGCGTTACAGTTCAGTTTGAAAATATTTGGTTTCAAGTAGATGACCACCGTTGTGCTTTAGTAATAAAGGGTAATTCAACTGTCGTTCTAAATACTGTATACTTTAATGAACAATTAGAAAATAAACAATTTTTCATATTAGTTGAAGGTAAGTCAAAATTGTCAATCGAAAATGCAGGAAATCAATTATATAATGGTTCTTACAGTACAACATCAATTAAAGTTAGTAATTCTACTCTAGAACTAAAACGTGCTGAGTTAAATATAAAATTGAATGCAGATAAGGGTTCTTCTATTCAAATGGAAGATACAGTGATTGAGAGATGGGGTTCAAATATATTAAATATAAAAGATTCATCAGTAACTTCCATAAATACCGTCTTAAAAGGGGGGGACGCTGAACAAGCATACCCTGCTGTTTTTTTAAGTCGTTCTACTGCAAAATTTAAAAATACAGAAGTCATTCAACCGTTGTATCAAGCAGCTGTTTGTTTAAAAAATAGTTCTAGTCTTGAATCAACTGGAGATTCTTTGACATCAATAAGGGCAATTAGTAGTCGAATCTGTATAGAGCAAACGGTCATTAGGGAATCTCTTATGTTAGAATCAAATTCATTTTGTAGAATTAGTGACTATGTTGATATCAAAGGGGAGAACGAGGAGAAAGTTGATATTTATTGTTGGGCTTCTGTCTTAATAGCAAATACAATAAAATTAAATCGTAATGTTACCCCCAATATTCGCCTTTCAGAGAATTCATACCTAATTGCAGATACTATTCTTAAAGAATTTGAAGATACGAATGGTATAATATGGGATATTTCAGATGATAGCTGTAAAATTTTGAATGAAGAGAGTACAAATTCAGAACTACAAGAGGAAATTAGTGAGACTATCGAACGCAATTATGAGGAAGAATTGTATAGCTTGATTGGTTTGAATAATGTAAAAAAAGAAGTTCAAAAATTATTAAGAACAGTCGAATTCAATCAAAAAAGATTATCAGAAGGTCTTCCAGTCCAAGAACAATCTCTACATTCTGTTTTTACAGGAAATCCTGGTACAGGGAAGACAACAGTAGCAAGATTGTTAGGTAGAGTTCTCTTTGACAGAGGTGTTCTCCCTGGAGATGAATTTAAATTTATTGAGGTTTCTGAGTCGGATCTTATTGCAACTCATATTGGTGAGACGGCAGTACAAACGCAAGCAATATTGGAGAAGGCTAAAGGTGGAATCCTCTTTATTGATGAAGCATATACTTTAAATAAAGGAAAATCTTCTCAACATAATTTTGGACTAGAGGCTATAAACACGATACTAAAGTATATGGAAGATTACCGCAATGAGATTATGATTATATTTGCGGGGTACACTAAAGAAATGGAACAGTTTTTTGAAACAAATCCTGGATTAAAGTCACGTGTACCAAATACCTTCTTCTTTGAGGACTATTCTGGTGATGAAATTGTCGAAATGGGATTGAAAAATCTTCAGAAATCTGCTTATCAACTTGAAGACGAAGATTACTATGCTATGAGAGTCAAGCAGGCCTATAGTCGCTCGTTAGATCATAGTAATGGACGATGGATTCGTAATTTTAATGAACACTTGATGAGAGCTTTAGCCAATCGTGTTGTTGAGACGCAGGTTGATGACTATGTGACAATTATCAATGAAGATATAGATGATGTCCTTCTTCAAGGCACCCAACAACCAGAAGAAAATCAAAAAGATGCTTTGGAACAACTACAAAACTTGATAGGAATAGAGAAAGTTAAAAAACAGGTTGAACAATTTATTTCATTAGCAGAGTTGAATAAGAAGAGAGAAGAGCAAGGTGCTGCTGTGAGTGAGTTCTCACTACATTCGTTATTCTTGGGAAATCCAGGGACTGGTAAAACCACCGTAGCTTGTATCGTAGGAAAAATTCTGTATCAAAAGGGAATTATTCCTCAAAATAAATTCATAGAGGTATCTCGTAGTGATTTAGTAGCTGGGTATGTAGGGCAAACGGCTATCAAGACGCAGGAAGTATTGAAATCTGCTTTAGGAGGAGTTTTGTTCATTGATGAAGCATACACGCTATCAAATTCTAATGAAGATCGATTTGGTAAAGAAGCAATTGATGAGATTCTTAAATTCATGGAAGATCATAGAAGAGATATTGTCATTATCTTTGCTGGATATACAAAGGAAATGGAAGAATTTCTCTCAGTAAATTCAGGACTACCAAGCCGAATTCCAAACACTTTTGATTTTGAAGATTATACAGCGGATGAAATTATTCAAATTGGTTTATTAGGATTAAAAAATCAAGGATACTTTATTGATGTGGACTATTATACTCAAACTATTGAATCTTTGTATAACAAAATCAATGATTGTAGTAATGGTCGCTGGATTAGAAATATCAATGAAAAAATCATTAAGAATTTATCAATTAGAGTATTACGTGATAACGTGACTGATTTATCGACAATAGATAAAGTCGATATTGAGAGAATGATGCTAGAATATGAGAGATTATAAAAATATGGAGAATCGTTTGAAATTACTAAATAAACTAATGGTGGTGCTTTCTTTTATAATAGGCTTATTTTCACTTGTGAATTTAGTCCAAGCTGACAATACTGCCTACAACCAACTATTGCCACAAATTACTGAGAAGTGGGAGAGCAAACATCTATTTGAAAATAATGCTAATAGACTTGGTTACGCTTTGATGGATATTGATAAAAATGGGACGGATGAGTTATTAATCGGTCTAATCAATCTAATCAATGGTGAAAAATGGGAACTGTTTGAAGTATATTATATGAATGGTAATACTCCCACTCCATTATTTGATAGATTTTGGGATACAAGCCATAGAATGGGGACAGTTATTAATACCTACACAGATGGCAGTATTATAGTGTTTGAAAGTGTTCCAGGGATTATGTCATATAGGTTGTTCCAACTTTCTAAAGAAAATAAAGAGCCAACTTTAATTAAACAAAGTCAATTTAGAGCAGGAGAAGGTGATCTAGATGACTTAAACCTTGACTCTAAAACAAAGATAGATACCTCAACTATTGAATATACTTCTCTAAATCTCCCAATCATCGGAGATAATATGGATCCGAATCCTCCTATGCCTAAGTCCCTTGTCGATGCCAAAATTGGAGATGAAATTCCTCTCCCATCCGAATTAGTAGGTACTTGGATTAATAAAGAGCCAAATAATGGTACTAAGCCTGGTAGAGCTTCATCACTTATTTTAGGAGAGGATGGAAGCTACACTGGAACCTTTAAAGATGGAGATATTAGAGGGAAATTATCTCGCCTTAAAAAAGTGAGTGAGAACGGGTTTATTGTCTTAAAAGATGATCAGGAGGAGCAAGGGTTTGCTTTTAGTGTCGGTTTAGGTGGAGGTTTGCCTCCTGGTGAGCGAATTGATTTAGGAATGGTATTGGAGGGACGGACTTTATATTCTGTGTCATGGCAAGTCAAAGAAGGGGAGGAAGACTATTCTAAACCTTCCAAGCTAGTAACTTTTGTAAATCCAAATTATGGTCCTAAGAAAATCGATAAAAAAGCAGAGCAAGAAGTAGCGAAACAAGGTGATACGGTGGCAGAATCAACTCAAGACAGTAGTGAGGAGACAAAGTCAGAAGACAACCTATTTGAAAACATTCCAGTATTTGGCATTGTTGCAGGAGCTGGGCTTGTCCTAGTTGTAATTCTTTCTATATTTTGGTTTAAAAAATAAGATTTTATAAAATACTCTTGATTTATTATCATTAGAGAAAAAAGCTCAAAAACTAGGGTTGAAAGCTAGTTCTTGAGATTTTTAGGTTATTCGATTTAGAGATATTCTCATACTCAATGAAAATCAAAGAGTATCAACTATCAAACTGGACTTCTTCTAGTAGATAGTCGATAAAGCGTTCGCCCATCTTAGATAGGCTGGTTTTTTCATGCTGGATATAGACTAGCTCAATGGAGTCGTCAATATCCAATGGGATGGAAACGATGTTGTCCCCGTTGAGGTTGCTGTTCAAAATCCCTGTTGCAATCGTGTATCCGTCCAAACCAATCAAGAGATTAAAGAGGGTGGCACGGTCACTGACTACGATAGATTTTTTGTGGTATTCCTGCGAGAGAATCTCTTCAGAGAAGTAGAAGGAGTTGTGCGTCCCTTGGTCATAGCTGAGGTAAGGGAAGTTTTCTAAATCAGATAGTTTGACCTTGTCTTTTTTTGCCAGAGGGTTGGTCTTACTGACAAAGATATGAGGCTGGGCGGTAAAAAGATGGTGAGCCAGCAGGTGGTTGTCATCCAGCATTTTCGTTAAAACATCACGGTTGTAGCTGTTCAAAAATAGGACACCGACCTCACTACGGAAGTTCTTGACGTCGTCGATAATCTCCCAAGTCCGAGTTTCACGAAGGAAGAGCTCGTATTTCTCCATATCACTTTTCTTGAGCAGAGAGACAAAGGCATTGACCACAAAGGCATAGTGTTGAGAGGAAACGCTAAAGAGTTCGCGGTGGGCAACAGGATTTTTATAGCGTTCTTCTAGAAGCTGAGTTTGCTCGACAACCTGACGGGCATAAGAGAGGAATTCCATGCCATCACGGGTCAAGGTAATACCCTTGGGATTGCGGATAAAGATTTCAATGCCCATTTCATTTTCCAAATCTCTTACTGCATTGGAAAGACTAGGTTGAGTGATAAAGAGTTGCTTGGCTGCCTCATTCATGGAGCCAGTTTCGACGATTTTGATAATATAATGTAATTGTTGAATTCTCATGTTTTTATTGTACCACACTTGCGTCAGAATCGCCAAAGAAGATAGGAAAATCAGGGGGAGTGTGTGAGCCTCTGTAAAGTAGTTAAGAAGAAACTTCTAAATCATTTAGTAAATAAGATTAAAAATTTTTCTCGAAAATAAGAAACTTGCACGATTTACTCATTACTTATCCAATACTAGAGTTTATACTAGTTACTGTAAAGATGATCATCCAAAAGAAGGAAGGAGGCAACCTTATGGCTAAAAATACAAATCGTTTAGAAATTGATTCTCTAAGTTTCGAGGTTGAAAAGCAAGAACTTTCCGCGCAATCAGAAGCTAGTGGTACACAGCTTTTAAAATGACAGTAGCAGGTCTCTGTGGATTGTGTTTCACCTATTCTTATGAGTATACGAGAAATAATGTTCGTTGTTAGATAAAACAAAAGGAAAATTCTAGTGTTTTATTACAAAACATTGACAACATTTTGATTTGGTGTTATATTTACGGAAGAAATACAAACAAACCAAGACAACTTTGAGATAGATTCTTTGGATTATGGAATTAATAGCCAAGAATTGGATGGTAAATCTGTTGCTGGGTGGTGTACGGCTGTTAGATTAACAGCACAGGGGCGCTGTGCTTGGTGGTTTGCATATTCTTATGAATATATTTCGCCAAACGTGCGCTGTGGATAAAACTACCTCTATTTTTTGACAGGAGGATAAAATGGAAGGAATTATTGGAACACTAGAATTCTATGCACCTGTACTGGTCTTAGGAGTTGTTGTCATAGGGATTGTTTACTTTATGAAAAAAAGAAACGATCGCAAATAATCAACATTGACCGATACCTGAAAAAGGCATCGGTTTTTTATAACTTGAATATATTGCACAAAATACTCATGCCAAACATTGAAAGGAACCGTATAATGAGAGAGTAATAAATAAACGGAGGAATGAAATGATGAAACAGCTTATTGTAACAGGATTAACGAAAACATTTGGTCAAGGTGATAATATCGTTCATGCTTTATCAGATGTGAACCTGTCCGTTGAAAAAGGTGAATTTCTGGCAATTATGGGGGCTAGTGGTAGTGGAAAAACAACACTTCTCAACTGTATTTCAACGATTGATAAACCAACATCAGGTGAGATTCGATTTGAAGATTTTGATATCATCCATGCCAAGGAAAATGAACTAGCTGACTATCGTGCTAAAAACATTTCCTATATTTTCCAAGCCTACAACTTGGTGGAAACCTTGACAGTTTATGAAAATATCGTCCTACCTCTCCAGATTCAGGGGAAAAATATCAAAAAACATCAGGATAAGATTGAGGAAATTTTGGATAAGTTGGCCATTCAAAACTTAAAAGATAAGTTTCCTAATCAGTTATCAGGTGGTCAGCGACAACGTGTGGCAACTGCTAGAGCCTTGATTGATGATTCTAAACTGATTATCGCAGATGAGCCGACAGGAGCCTTGGACTCTGCCAATTCTGAAAAACTGATGGCACTTTTGCAGGAAATCAATAAAAGTTTTGGTATTACCATTTTACTGGTTACGCATGACCCTGCTGCAGCAAAGTATTCCTCACGGATGGTGCTACTTAGCGATGGAAAGATTATGGATGATTTGGAACGTAACAGCTTATCTAATGAACAGTATTTGCAAGAGATTTACAGCCGTACCAGATAGGAGGAGGAGAGTATGTATCCAAAATTAATTTTACGAAATGTATTTCGAAATTTACAGACCTATACCATCTATTTTTTCAGTCTGACCTTGATTTATAGCTTGCTCTACGCTTTTAATGCTTTACCAAGCCATCCAGTGATGCAAAGTTTATCAGGAGCAAAGGAAATGTTAACGACGGTGATGAGCCAGTACATGGGCTTGCTTTCCTATCTGATTCTATCGGCGATTGCCTTTCTCATCGTTTACGCCACAAATTTTGTGCTGGGACGGCGCAAGAAAGAGTTGGGACTTTATGCAACGCTGGGAATGAAGAAGAAGCAGATTATCCGTACCCTGTTCTTTGAAACCATGCTGGTCAATATCTTTTCCTTGATTCTAGGTTTCTTGCTTGGATTGATCTTACTGGTCATTCTAGCTAAGATTGCATCTGAGTTTTTTATGGCTAATTACTTTGGTAGTCTGCTTTTCTTTGATAGCAAGTCTGTCATCTTACTAGTTTATTCCTATTTGGTAACCAGTTTTATTGTTGGTGTCATGGACATTCTTACCTTTAGAAAGCAAAATATCATTGCACTTATTCAAGAGAATGGGGTCAAGAAATCTGTCTTGGCAAAAGGCAAGCCAGTTCTTCAAGCACTTCTCTTTATTCTTTCGACAGCTGTTATCGGTTTTGGTGCTCTCTATTTTTCAGACTATCACCATCTATCATTCTTGAAAAGCTGGGGTATCTTGCTGGTATCTGTCTTCGTGATTTTTGTGATTTTATTTTACAATACCTTGAGCCATTTTATCTTGGTCTCCCTTAGAAAACTGCCTCAAACCTACTATAACAAACTAAACACTTTTAAAATCCGTCAATTTTCAAAACAAGCTGATAGTAATTCGGTCACGTTGGCTGTCTTATCCTTGACCTTGACACTGGCTCTCAGCTTACTCGTTTTTAGTGGTAGTGCCTATACGACTATGAACCGAGAGCTGAACAAATACTCACCTTATGATGTAACTGTCAATCTTTATCGTGGTCAAGAGTTCCAATTTGCTCAGGATTCTGTAAAAGATAGGCTGAAAGCAGATGGATTTGACTTTAACCTCATCAAAGAGGAGTACAGCTATCCTAGCTATTCTAGTGATTTAACCTATAAAGATTTGATTGATACTAGCAATCTCTGGGAGCATGATAAGAAACTTCCTGAATCAAAAGTACCGATTTTAGGAATTTCTGCCTACAATCATCTCCGCAAACTGCAAGGGAAAAAAGCGGTTGACTTGGCAGAAGACCAATTTCTAGTCAATGCCAATTATAAAGGAACTGCCAAGCAGATCCAGGACTTTCTATCAACGACCAAAACCCTCATGATTAACGGTCATTCTCTCAACCTTGCCTCTTCAAAGCCACTTGAAACAGTTTACTTTTTATCTTCAGTAGGTCTAAATGACGCAGGAACCTTGATTGTACCAGATAAGGTAGTAGTTGGATTGACGGAAGACCACACGACCTATGTTGCTAATTTCAAAGAAAACATTGACAAACGGGAAGTAGAAACATTCTTGAGTAAGTGGATTGAAAAATACTACTTCACTCGTGATGGAGCAGAGTTGAATTCGTTCACCTATCAAACGAAAGGAAGTATTTTTGAGGTTTACCTTGGATTTATGGGCGTCATTGTCTTTGTCATGATTTTTGTAAGTGTTATTTTTATCATTATTTCCCTCAGTATCTTGTCCCTTCAAACTTCTACAAGTGCTTTGGATAGTGTAAATGATTATCAAATCTTATACCTTCTTGGGAACAAGAGAAAGCAAAATCGCTTTATTCTTTTGCAACAGATTCTAAGTTATTTCTTGGTTCCGCTGGTCATCGCAGGTCCGCTAGCACTTGCCTTGAGTACAGCTCTTTTGGGCTATTTTGAGAATTTCGCTAATACCAGCATTTCTATTGATATCACCTATCTGGGAGTAGCGGTCTTACTATTTGTCCTTTACTTGCTAGTGACTTACAGAGTAAGTTGGCAAATTATTGAAAATTAAGTCAAATACCAGAGTTGCCTATCCGACAATTCTGGTATTGTGTTATAATGATATTAAAGTAGTTCAGGAAGTAGATACATATGAAACAGTTTGTCAAATCGCTCTCGAAAAACTCACTTTTATTGTGGTGGTTGACGATTTTTAATCATCTAGCTTTAATGATTTATATTCATTATAGGATCCCTCTGGACTTTTCGACAGATTTTTCCTTGCAGATGGTTTTATTGCTGATTATTGCTTTAATTGTATTTAGCTATATTTGTAATATTGTGACCTTTCGGTATAGTGAGTTGAAACTTTGGTTGCTTCTGATGATATTTCTCATTAGCTGGCAATCCATATTTAATCAAGGAGTTGCGAGTACCCTGTTGCACTTTTTTGATATTCTTCATCCGCTCAACTCTTTTTTATTGGTGTATAGTTCTCTGTCTATTATCTTTCTGGGAGAGAAAATAGGAGAAGAACTGTTGAGTGTGTCCTTTGTGTTGACACTAATCACCATTAGTTCGTATCTGTTAAGTCCTTCAATTTTTCTATTTCTGTCCTTGTTTGCGTCTTTCTTTTTAAACCTTGTTCCCTTGATTTTACTGATTTTATATCATAAAGAGTTGAAAAGTAAACTCAAGTATCAGAGACGAAATTTGTGGATATTAGCTTTAATATTGCCTCTTTCTTATTTCTTTTTGTATATCAATACGAGGGGCTCAGGAGTGATGAACCTAGTCTGGTATCTTGAGATTATTGGAATACTTGCTTTTTTGCATCTCAAAACAATTATTAACTCTCTTCAGAAAAAGGTAGTAGAGTTGAAGTTGTCCTATATAAAAGCTTTTTCACGCTTGTTTTTACTGGTTATGTTTTTGTTAGTAGGCATTTTCATCATCTTTCGTCTAGACTTAAACACGAGCTTTTTGGTCTTGAATATCATGTTATTATTGTTCGGGATTTGTTCGGAAGAATTGATTCGCCTCTTTCGTTCTGCTGAAATGCTAGATGCTAGGGATTATGTAAAAGTTCTCTTTTTAAAGCGTAACCGTATGGTGAAAAATCTGCTGGCAAATGAAGATACAGAACAACAGTTCTCCGAATTTCTTCACAATGAAATCCTGCAAAATGTGATGGCAATAAAAAATTTCAATAAATATAGTAGCAATCAAGCTTTTGGTGAACAAATCAATCTGGTAACAGAGGAGTTGGTTCAGCGGATTCGTGAGCGGATGGATTATTATCAGCCAATGGTAGAAACAGACGAGCAGTTAGACATCCAGTATCAAGGGCTGATTAATCGGATTGTCAAGCGCTATCACGCAGAAAATGAAGTCGTCACACAGTTTCCTGTCCACTTTAGGCTTTTATCTCCTTACGATAAAATTGCCTATCGTCTGGTTGAGGAATTGGCGACCAATGCCGTTAAGTACGCTAGTGGTGGAAGGATTTCTTTGAAGATTGATGTGCATGATGACGCTCTTTTTATCATTTCTGAAAATAACTGCCTTCAAACAGAAAAATCCTTAGGTTATGGCTTGAAAAATATGTCTAATAAAATTAGTGTTTTAGGTGGTCAAATGCAGATTTTTGAAAATAATAAGAGATTTCGTGTAGAAATTACTCTCCCGATTGATAAGGAGTTGTGTTATGAAAATTTTGTTAATTGATGATCATAAATTATTTAGCCAAAGTATCAAGATGATTTTAGAGTTATCGGAAAATATTAAAAAGGTCCAGTTAGTGGATAATTTTTCGACTATTTCGGAGATTGCTTTTGATGACTACGACATTATTTTGGTTGACATCAACTTGACGAGTCTGTATCAAGATGATGGGCTGACCTTGGCACAAGAGATTATCGACAATGGTTGTTCTAGTAAGGTTGTGATTTTGACAGGTTACAGTAAAAAAATGTATGAACACCGAGCTAAAGTTATGGGGGCTTATGGCTTTCTGGACAAAAGTATGGACCCAGATGAGTTGGTGAAAAAACTGGAAAAGATTTATCTAGGTGGTAAGGTCTTTTCAGATGAAGTGATGGTAGAGGTGCTAACACCACGAGAAATCGAGATACTAGAACTGGTTAGAAATGGCTTGACCATTGATGATGTTTGTGACAAGGTCTATGTGAGTAAACGTACAGTTTCCAATCACTTGGCCAATATCTTTTCAAAATTGGGAGTGGCTAACAGGCAGGAGGCGATTCATATCGCTGAACAGTTGGGCTATTTTCCACCAGATTAAAAAGTTGCAGAAGATGCAGCTTTTTTAATTTCTGTGATACTTCTTGTGTGAGTCTCTTCTTGAAAAAAACACAAAATTTTGCTAGAATGAGTCTTATGAAAACATTCTATGATGTGCAGCAATTCCTTAAACGATTTGGTATTATTGTTTACATGGGAAAACGCTTATATGATATTGAACTGATGAAGTTGGAACTCTCTCGGATTTATGATGCAGGGTTGATGGACAAATTAGACTATCTAGAGGTAGAAGCAGTTCTTCGTAGAGAGCACAAGGTAGAATTGGATTATATTGAGAAAAATGGAGAAAAGAACTAATGGTTACTTGGATTTTGTGGGCACTTATACTAGCAATGTTGGCGTGGATGGGCTTTAACTATCTTCGTATTCGCCGTGCGGCTAAAATTGTAGACAATGAGGAGTTTGAAGCCTTGCTTCGTACAGGTCAATTGATTGATTTGCGTGATCCAGCAGAATTCCACAGAAAACATATCCTTGGGGCTCGCAATATTCCTTCAAGTCAGTTGAAAACTAGTCTTGCAGCCCTTCGTAAAGACAAACCTGTCCTTCTTTACGAAAACCAACGTGCGCAACGTGTCACAAATGCAGCTCTTTACTTGAAAAAACAAGGTTTTTCTGAGATTTATATCCTTTCTTATGGCTTGGATTCTTGGAAAGGGAAAGTCAAAGTTGAGAAATAAGAAAACGAGCTTGGAGGTTTCCGAGCTCATTTTTTAACCACTTTTTCTGAGAAAGTTACGAATGCTTGTTAACTCTTCTGAGTTGAGGGGGCGATAGTCTCCCTCTTGAAGATTGTCATCCAAGCTCCAAGGACCAAAATGGGTACGTTTAAGGGAGGTTACCTTGACACCAACTGAGAGGAACATTTTCTTGACCTGATGAAATTTCCCCTCTGAAATGGTGATAGAGGCTTGACTGAGGGAAGGACTTGCAGATAGAATTTCTAGCTTAGCAGGTTTACAGATAGTGCCATCTAAAAAGACAATTCCCTTTTGAAAGGCTTGGATATGGTCAGGTGTCAGAAGTCCATTGACCTCAACCTGATAAGTTTTATCGACATGATATTGGGGATGGAGGAGCTGAAAGCCCAAGGGACCGTTATCGGTCAAAAGGAGGAGTCCTGTCGTATCTCGGTCTAGTCGGCCGACGGCATAGAGCTTGTCAGACTGGATGTCAGGTGACAGCAGGTCCATGACGGTTGGAAGTACCTTGTCTTTGTTGGCTGTAACGACACCAGCAGGCTTATGAAGCATAAGATAGGTGTGCTCATAGCCCTGAATGATTCGGCCCTGAAAGAGGAGTTCTTGTAGTCCTGTATCGATATTTTGGGCTAGAGAGCGGGCTGGGCAACCATCGACGAGAATGTCCCCTTTGAGTAAGGCTTGCTTCATAGCCTTTCGGCTGATTTTTTCTTGGGCTAATAAATTATCTAAACGCATACTGTGCCTATCTTATCATAAGTCGCTTGCTTTGAAAAGGCTTGACGTGAAAAGAAAAGCGGAGTGAAAACATTTACACTTGCTTGAATTATGTTATTTACTTGAAATTATGGTATAATCGTTCAGTTAGAAAATAAAATTTGAATATTATAGAGGAAATCATGACAAAATTAAGAGAAGATATCCGTAACATTGCGATTATCGCCCACGTTGACCACGGTAAAACAACCCTCGTTGACGAATTATTGAAACAATCAGAAACGCTTGATGCACGTACTGAATTGGCAGAGCGTGCTATGGACTCAAACGATATCGAAAAAGAGCGTGGAATTACCATCCTTGCTAAAAATACAGCCGTTGCCTATAACGGAACTCGTATCAATATTATGGACACACCAGGACACGCGGACTTCGGTGGAGAAGTTGAGCGTATCATGAAAATGGTTGACGGTGTTGTCTTAGTCGTAGATGCCTACGAAGGAACCATGCCACAGACTCGTTTCGTATTGAAAAAAGCCTTGGAACAAGATCTTGTCCCAATCGTTGTTGTTAACAAAATTGATAAACCATCAGCTCGTCCAGCAGAAGTAGTGGACGAAGTCTTGGAACTTTTCATCGAGCTTGGTGCAGATGACGACCAGCTTGATTTCCCAGTGGTGTATGCTTCAGCGATCAACGGAACTTCTTCATTGTCAGATGATCCAGCTGACCAAGAAGCGACTATGGCACCAATCTTTGACACAATTATCGACCATATCCCAGCTCCAGTAGATAACTCAGATGAGCCTTTGCAGTTCCAAGTATCGCTTTTGGACTACAACGACTTCGTTGGTCGTATCGGTATCGGTCGTGTCTTCCGTGGTACTGTTAAGGTTGGGGACCAAGTTACCCTGTCTAAACTTGACGGCACAACTAAAAACTTCCGTGTTACAAAACTCTTCGGTTTCTTTGGTTTGGAACGTCGTGAAATCCAAGAAGCTAAAGCGGGTGACTTAATTGCCGTTTCAGGTATGGAAGACATCTTTGTCGGTGAAACCATTACTCCGACAGACGCAATTGAAGCTCTTCCAATCCTACACATCGATGAACCAACTCTTCAAATGACTTTCTTGGTCAATAACTCACCATTTGCTGGTAAAGAAGGTAAATGGGTAACTTCTCGTAAGGTAGAAGAACGTTTGCAGGCAGAATTGCAAACAGACGTTTCCCTTCGTGTTGACCCAACTGATTCACCAGATAAATGGACAGTTTCAGGACGTGGAGAATTGCACTTGTCAATTCTTATCGAAACAATGCGTCGTGAGGGATATGAACTTCAAGTATCTCGTCCAGAGGTTATCGTAAAAGAAATCGACGGTGTTAAATGCGAACCATTTGAACGTGTTCAAATTGACACTCCAGAAGAATACCAAGGGTCTGTTATCCAAAGCCTTTCTGAACGTAAGGGTGAAATGTTGGATATGATTTCAACTGGTAATGGTCAAACTCGTTTGGTCTTCCTTGTTCCAGCGCGTGGTTTGATTGGATACTCAACTGAGTTCTTGTCAATGACTCGTGGTTACGGTATCATGAACCATACCTTCGACCAATACTTGCCATTGATTCCAGGTGAAATTGGTGGTCGTCACCGTGGTGCCCTTGTTTCTATCGATGCTGGTAAGGCTACAACTTACTCAATCATGTCTATCGAAGAACGTGGTACGATCTTTGTCAACCCAGGTACTGAAGTTTATGAAGGAATGATCATCGGTGAAAACTCTCGTGAAAATGACTTGACAGTTAACATCACTAAGGCAAAACAAATGACCAACGTTCGTTCAGCTACTAAGGACCAAACAGCTGTTATCAAGACGCCTCGTATCTTGACACTTGAAGAGTCTCTTGAGTTCTTGAACGACGACGAGTACATGGAAGTAACGCCTGAGTCTATCCGTTTGCGTAAACAAATCCTTAATAAGGCAGAGCGTGAGAAAGCTAACAAGAAGAAAAAATCAGCTGAATAAGAGCTAGAAAGAGATAAAGATGGTTTATTTAATCATAGGACTCCTCTTATTACTACTCTATGTATTTGCGACACCACAAAGCATTAAAGGGACAGTCAATATCGTCCTTGTCGTCTTTGCTTTCGTAGCACTTTTGATTTTGCTCATGTTGTCTGTCTTGCAAATCTTTCAGCTACCGACAGAATTCTTTATCGCAATCGCCATGCTCTTCCTAGCATACTTTAGCTTGCGAGATATTACCCTCATGTCGGTCCATAAAACTAAAAGAAGATAAAAAGAGAGTTTCGACTCTCTTTTTTGCTAGGAATTTTACAATAGTTTGAATTGTCTTTTAGTCAATATCATCTCTTTTGCTTGGATAACATGAATGGGAAAAACTGAAATAAAATTCTTTAATGACATCTATTTTTAAGAGAACTGTAAAACTTCATTACTAATGATATCTTAGTGAAATATGTTGATAGATTATATAGAAAGTGATATACTTAAGTTATAAGAAACCGATTTCAAAATAAGAAAGAATTAAATTTGTTGTCTTGGTGCTCAGGGTGTGATAGATTAAACTAGGAAAATAATTCTAAGAATTTATAAAAGATAAAATCTTTGTTCTATAGGGTTATTCTCTTATACAAGGAGTCTACTATGAAGAAACTATTCATATTATTATCAACTTTTTTTCTCAGCTTCTTCCTTGCTTGGATTATTGTCTTACGTGCGCCACAATATTTATATGCAAGCTATGATTCCGTCTCCTTACTTCGTGTTAAAAAAGATACTCAAGAGCCGACGCGTGAGGTATTTGAACAGGAATTGGAGAATTTTGCAAACTCAGAACAGAGTTTAATAGCTAGAAGAATTGTAGAGCCGAGTAAGGATGGGACAACTCACTTTACTTATGCAACTTATGGTCAGGGAACTTTACCAAAAGAATTCCAAGAAGCTAGTCAAGACAGTCGTGAACGTAGTGATCCACTAAATAGTTATCTCCTTTTATCAGGCTCCTTGACGAAAGAAAAGCTTGCCGATAAATTAGGAGATTTGGGTTATAAAGCAATTCCTGACCGAAAGACACCTCCTTATTCTCTTGCTTTTCGAATGTTACTAAATCCACTTATTTTAATTAGCTTAGCAATATTTGGCTTATCTTTCTTTGCTCTGGTGATTATTACTCGGATTAAGGAAATGAGAGCAGCAGGTATAAAACTCTTTTCTGGTCAGACTCTCTTATCCATCATGGGGCATTCTTTATCTACTGATATCAAATGGCTCCTTCTATCAGCCCTCCTTTCCTTCCTAGGTGGGGGAGTCGTTCTTTTTAGTCAAGGTTTGTTTTATCCTATCTTGTTAGCCACCTATGGTTTTGGGATTAGTTTCTATCTGTTGTTTTTATTGGCGATTTCAATTTTACTAATGCTCCTTTATCTAATGAGTTTGAGTTACAAAGCATTAGTTCCCGTTATTAAGGGAAGATTACCCCTTAAACGCTTGATGGCTTTAACCCTATTGTGTCAGTTGGTTGCTGTTTTTACAGTAGGCTACGCTGTTAAGACAGGTTTGACGTCTTACCAACGATTGAAAGAACTTGAAATTTCAAAACAAGCATGGCAGGATAGAGCAGACTATTATCAAATTTCTTTTGGCTTAGGTGATAGAGGAAAAGATACAGAAAATCAGAATAAGTGGTATGAATTTTCCAAAGAAGCAGTTGAAAAAGAACAGGCTCTATTTGTAAAAGATAATCTCATTCATTTTGCAAATCCTCAAGGAAAAAATAAAAACGGAGAGACATTGGATACCTATAGTCCAGATGCTAATGTTCTTTATGTCAGCCCAAGTTATTTGGACAAGGAAAATGTTACTGTAAATGATGATACTAGACAGAAACTAGCTCATCTTCAAAAAGGAGAGTTTGGACTCTTATTACCAGAATCTCTTCGTTCACAGGAAGCAGAACTTAAGAAAGTTTTTGAAGAACGTTTGAACTATTACGGAAAATCAAGCGAGGATAAAGACGCTCCTTTAGAGTATGAAATGAGAGCGATTGTTAGCTATCTTCCAACAGGAGAAAAACGATTTGTTTATAATAACGGTGAAAGCCCGGTATCCATCCAGTACTTAACTGATCCGATTTTAGTTGTGTTTACTCCGACATCTACAGGTGATAGTTTCATTTCAAAATCTATTTGGTCTATCAATGCTGGAAAGCAACTCTTTATCAAAGGATATGAGAGTGGGCTAGAACTCTTGAAGAAAGCTGGAATTTATGAGCAAGTATCCTATCTTAAAGAAGGAAGAAGTGTTTATCTAACTCGTTATAATGAAGTTCAAACTGAAACAGCAACTTTAATCCTAGGAGCTATTGTGGGGATAGCTAGTTCCTTGTTACTCTTTTATTCTGTCAATCTTCTATATTTCGAGCAATTCCGCCGAGATATCTTGATTAAACGAATTTCAGGTTTACGATTTTTTGAAACACATGCTCAGTATATGGTTAGTCAATTTGCCAGTTTTATATTTGGTGCTAGTCTCTTTATTTTAAGCAGTCGAGACTTGGTGATTGGCTTGCTCACTTTATTAGTCTTTCTAGCTAGTGCAGTTTTGACGCTTTACCGTCAAGCACAGAAAGAATCTCGTGTTTCTATGACAATTATGAAAGGAAAATAGGATGATTGAACTAAAGAATATATCTAAAAAGTTTGGAAGCCGTCAGCTATTTTCAGATACGAATCTTCATTTTGAAGGTGGGAAAATTTATGCCTTAATCGGTACAAGTGGCTGTGGTAAGACAACACTTTTGAATATGATTGGACGATTAGAGCCATATGACAAAGGGCAAATCATCTATGATGGCACCTCTCTTAAGGACATCAAGCCTTCTGTTTTCTTTAGAGATTACTTAGGTTACCTATTTCAAGATTTTGGCTTGATTGAAAGTCAAACCGTCAAAGAGAATCTCAATCTGGGTTTAGTTGGTAAAAAGTTGAAAGAAAAAGAGAAAATCTCTTTGATGAAACAAGCTCTAAACCGTGTTAACCTCTCTTATTTAGATTTAAAGCAACCTATCTTTGAATTATCAGGAGGAGAAGCACAACGTGTTGCATTAGCGAAGATAATTTTAAAGGATCCACCTTTGATCCTCGCAGATGAACCAACCGCTTCACTAGACCCCAAAAACTCTGAGGAATTACTTTCCATCCTAGAATCTTTAAAAAATCCGAATCGAACTATTATTATTGCGACCCACAATCCTCTGATTTGGGAACAAGTGGACCAAGTTATTCGAGTTACCGATTTATCACATAGATGATATGGTAAGATTCATACTCAATGAAAATCAAAAAGCAAACTAGGAAGCTAGCCGCAGGCTGCTCAAAGCACTGCTTTGAGGTTGTAGATGAAACTGACGAAGTCAGTAACCATATATACGGCAAGGCGAAGCTGACGTGGTTTGAAGAGATTTTCGAAGAGTATCAGTTAGAAGAAAGAGTCACAAACACACTTTGTGGCTTTTTTATTTCCATAAAAATGGTAAAATAGTAAGAGTAGAAATGGAGTTCGAGACATGAAAGTAATAGATCAATTTAAAAATAAGAAAGTCCTTGTTTTAGGTTTGGCCAAGTCTGGTGAATCTGCAGCTCGTTTGTTGGACAAGCTAGGTGCCATTGTGACAGTAAATGACGGGAAACCTTTCGAGGACAATCCAGCTGCCCAAAGTTTGCTGGAGGAAGGAATCAAGGTTATCACAGGTGGCCATCCTTTGGAACTTTTGGATGAAGAGTTTGCCCTCATGGTAAAAAATCCAGGTATCCCTTACAGCAATCCTATGATTGAAAAGGCTTTGGCCAAGGGAATTCCAGTCTTGACTGAGGTGGAATTGGCTTACTTGATTTCAGAAGCACCGATTGTTGGTATTACTGGTTCCAATGGTAAAACAACTACAACGACTATGATTGGAGAAGTCTTGACTGCTGCTGGTCAACATGGTCTCTTATCAGGGAATATCGGCTATCCAGCTA
Organism: uncultured Streptococcus sp.; assembly: GCF_963521255.1. Classification (GTDB taxonomy): domain Bacteria; phylum Bacillota; class Bacilli; order Lactobacillales; family Streptococcaceae; genus Streptococcus. Next base: position 101,410 of record NZ_CAUQTU010000002.1, read on the forward strand.
GTCAAGTGGCCCAAACTGCGACAGACAAGGATACGCTTGTCATGGAACTTTCTTCTTTCCAATTGATGGGCGTTCAAGAATTCCATCCTGAGATTGCGGTTATTACTAACCTCATGCCAACTCATATCGACTACCATGGCTCGTTTGAAGAGTATGTAGCAGCCAAGTGGAATATCCAGAACAAGATGACAGCGGCTGATTTCCTTGTCTTGAACTTTAACCAAGACTTGGCAAAAGAATTGGCAAGAAAAACACAAGCTACAGTTGTACTATTTTCAACACAGGAAAAGGTTGATGGTGCTTATCTGGAAGATGGTCAGCTCTACTTCCGTGGGGAAGTGGTCATGGCAGCGAATGAAATCGGAGTTCCAGGTAGCCACAATGTGGAAAATGCCCTTGCGACGATTGCTGTAGCCAAGCTTCGTGGTGTGGATAACCAAACCATCAAAGAAACTCTTTCAGCCTTTGGTGGTGTCAAACACCGTCTCCAATTTGTGGATGAAATCAAGGGTGTCAAATTCTATAATGATAGCAAGTCAACCAATATCTTGGCTACTCAAAAAGCCTTGTCAGGATTTAACAACAGCAAGGTCATTTTGATTGCAGGTGGTTTGGACCGTGGTAATGAGTTTGACGAACTGGTGCCAGATATTACTGGACTCAAGAAGATGGTCATCCTCGGTCAGTCTGCAGAACGTGTCAAACGGGCAGCAGACAAGGCTGGTGTGTCTTATGTGGATGCGACTGATATTGCAGATGCGACTCGCAAGGCCTATGAACTTGCGAATCAAGGAGACGTGGTTCTTCTCAGTCCAGCCAATGCCAGCTGGGATATGTATGCTAACTTTGAAGTACGTGGCGACCTTTTTATCGACACAGTAGCGGAGTTAAAGGAATAATATGAAAAAAATTGTCTTTACAGGTGGGGGGACGGTTGGACACGTGACCCTCAACCTTTTGTTAATGCCCAAGTTCATCGAAGATGGTTGGGAAGTCCACTATATCGGAGACAAGCGTGGGATCGAACACCAAGAAATCCTTAAGTCAGGTTTGGATGTCACCTTCCATTCCATTGCGACTGGAAAATTGCGTCGTTATTTCTCTTGGCAAAATATGCTGGACGTCTTCAAAGTTGGCTGGGGAATTGTCCAGTCGCTCTTTATCATGTTACGACTTCGTCCACAGGCTCTTTTTTCAAAGGGAGGCTTTGTCTCAGTACCGCCTGTTATCGCTGCGCGTGTTTCAGGAGTGCCTGTCTTTATTCACGAATCTGACCTATCTATGGGCTTGGCCAATAAAATTGCTTATAAATTTGCGACGAAGATGTATTCAACCTTTGAGCAAGATTCAAGTTTGTCTAAGGTTGAGCATGTGGGAGCGGTGACAAAGGTTTCAGATCAAAAAACTCTAGAACCCGATGAATTGGTGGATATTCAAACCCACTTTAATCCTAAATTGCCAACTGTATTGTTTGTCGGCGGTTCTGCAGGTGCTCGTGTCTTTAACCAATTGGTGACAGACCATAAGAAAGAGCTGACAGAACGATACAATATTATCAATTTAACTGGAGATTCTAGCCTGAACGAGTTGAGCCAAAATCTTTTTCGTGTTGACTATGTGACCAATCTCTATCAACCCTTGATGGAATTGGCTGATATTGTTGTGACACGTGGTGGTGCCAATACGATTTTTGAGCTCTTGGCCATGGCAAAATTACATGTTATTGTGCCACTTGGTCGTGAAGCTAGTCGTGGTGACCAGATTGAAAATGCAGCTTACTTTGTAAAAAAAGGCTATGCAGAAGAGCTTCAAGAAAGCGATTTGACCTTGGATAGTTTGGAAGAGAAGCTTTCTCACTTACTAAGCCACAAGGAAGACTACCAAGCTAAGATGAAGGCTTCTAAGGAATTGAAATCTCTAGCAGATTTTTATCAATTATTGAAAAAAGATTTATCATAAGGAAAGTAAATGTCAAAAGATAAGAAAAATGAGGGCAAAGAAATCCTCGAAGAATTGAAAGAGTTATCAGAATGGCAGAAACGAAACCAAGAATATCTAAAAAAGAAGGCTGAAGAAGAGGCGGCCTTAGCTGAGGAGAAAGAAAAGGAAAGACAAGCTCGAATGGCTTCAAAATCTGAAGAGTCAGCTGAAACTGAAGACCAAGAGAATGAATCTGATCCAAAGGACCCAGAATCAGCTAAGGAAGAGTCTGAAGAAAAAGTAGAAGAGTCAGAAGACGTCAAAAAAGAAGCATCCAAAGAGAAATCAAAGTCTACAGAGAACGAAGGACAGGATAAAAAAAGAGAGAAAAAGCCTGTAAAGAAGAAATCGGCTAAACCGAAAATTCCTGCCATCCATATCTTGCGAGCTCTAACGATTTTATTTCCAAGTCTGCTTTTATTGATTGTCTCTGCCTACCTACTCAGTCCTTATGCGACCATGAAGGATATTCGTGTTGAGGGAACGGTGCAAACTACGGATGATGATATTCGACAGGCTTCAGGTATTCAGGATTCGGATTATACGATTAACCTTCTGCTAGATAAGGCAAAATATGAAGAGCAGATTAAGTCTAACTATTGGGTTGAATCAGCTCAACTTGTCTATCAATTTCCAACCAAGTTCACTATCAAGGTCAAGGAATACGATATTGTTGCCTACTATGTTTCTGGAGAAAGTCATTATCCTATTCTTTCCAGTGGTCAGCTTGAGACTAGTTCTGTGAGCCTGGTTAGTCTGCCAGAAACTTATTTATCTGTTCTCTTTAATGATAGCGAACAAATCAAAACCTTTACGTCAGAACTTGCTCAAATTAGCCCAGAACTCAAGGCCACTATCCAAAAGGTGGAACTAGCCCCAAGCAAGGTGACTTCAGATTTAATTCGATTGACCATGAATGATTCGGACGAGGTCTTGGTTCCTCTATCTGAAATGAGTAAGAAATTGCCATATTACAGTAAGATTAAGCCTCAATTGTCAGAACCAAGTGTGGTCGACATGGAAGCTGGAATTTACAGCTACACTGTGGCGGATAAATTAATCATGGAGGCTGAGGAAAAAGCCAAACAAGAGGCCAAGGAAGCTGAGAAGAAACAGAAAGAGGAAGAGAAGAAAAAGTTAGAAGAACAGCAGAATAAACTAGAAGAGGAAAGGAAAAAGCTGGAGGAAGAGGGCAATCAAAACCAAACAAGTCAGCGTTCATCACGTCGCTAGGGTTTACCTTTTCTCTTATAGTTATTTAGTGACCCTAGAGTTTTGAGAAATGTAGAAAGCATATAAGTATATGCTAGTCCTTTCGTGCATCTACATTTATTTATATGGAATTTTGAAGTTTCTCAAAAATCGCGACACATACGTGACCATGTTTTTACTTGACAAGTGCTAGTAGAAATAATAGAATAATAGAAAACCTTTAAAGCAGTCCAGAGAGGCAGCTAAGGTTAGACGGTGAAAGGGTGGAGACTACCCATTTTTCGTGGAACCTTGCTGTTGGCAGGTTCCTTTTTTCGTGGCTTCTGTTGCTAAGACTCTCTCACTAGCAAAGGTAAAAGGAGAAACCTATGCGAGAACATCGTCCAGTCATTGCTCTTGATTTTCCTAGTTTTGAGGCGGTCAAGGAATTTTTAGCTCTTTTCCCAGCAGAAGAAAGCCTTTATCTCAAGGTAGGGATGGAGCTTTATTATGCAGCGGGTCCTGAGATTGTGTCTTACTTGAAAGGCCTGGGTCACAGTGTCTTTTTGGATCTCAAGCTGCATGACATTCCCAATACAGTTAAATCAGCTATGAAGGTCCTGTCTCAGCTTGGTGTCGATATGACTAATGTCCATGCGGCTGGTGGTGTAGAGATGATGAAGGCGGCGCGTGAAGGTCTTGGAAGTCAAGCCAAATTGATTGCTGTTACTCAGCTTACATCAACGTCAGAAGCCCAGATGCAGGAGTTTCAAAATATCCAAACCAGCCTGCAAGAGTCTGTGATTCATTATGCTAAGAAGACAGCTGAAGCGGGCTTGGATGGTGTCGTTTGCTCGGCTCAGGAAGTGCAACTCATCAAGCAGGCCACCAATCCAGATTTTATCTGTCTGACACCGGGCATTCGTCCACAGGGAGCTGCTGTTGGAGATCAAAAACGTGTGATGACACCTGCTGATGCCTATCAAATCGGTAGTGATTATATCGTAGTAGGACGTCCCATTACCCAAGCTGAGGATCCTGTTGCAGCTTATCATGCCATCAAGGATGAGTGGACACAGGACTGGAATTAAAGAACTAGATTAGAAAAATAAAAGGAGAATACCATGACACTTGCTAAAGATATCGCTAGCCACCTCTTAAAAATTCAAGCCGTTTACCTCAAACCAGAGGAGCCTTTCACTTGGGCATCTGGTATCAAGTCACCCATTTATACGGATAATCGTGTGACACTAGCCTATCCAGAAACTCGTACTCTCATTGAGAATGGTTTTGTGGATGCTATCAAAGAAGCCTTTCCAGAGGTAGAAGTGATTGCAGGAACTGCGACAGCTGGGATTCCACACGGAGCTATCATTGCTGACAAGATGAATCTGCCATTTGCCTATATCCGTAGCAAACCAAAAGACCACGGAGCTGGTAACCAAATCGAAGGCCGTGTAGCTCAAGGTCAAAAAATGGTAGTGGTTGAAGATCTCATTTCAACAGGTGGTTCTGTTCTTGAAGCTGTAGCAGCAGCTAAACGCGAAGGAGCAGAAGTGCTTGGAGTTGTAGCGATTTTCAGTTACCAACTGCCAAAAGCAGATAAGAACTTCTCCGATGCAGGTGTCAAACTTGTGACGCTTTCTAACTACAGTGAATTGATTCATCTAGCCCAAGAAGAAGGCTATATCACACCAGAAGGTCTAGACCTTCTAAAACGATTTAAAGAAGACCAAGAAAATTGGCAAAATACCTAAAACATAGAAAATCAGGTAGTCACTAGGATTACCTGATTTCTTTTTGTAATGTTATTGGATCTTATACTCAATGAAAATCAAATATAATCCAAGGTGAAGCTGATGTGGTTTGAAGAGTACTACTTGTTTTATATTGTGAACAATGGTAGGGAGGGTAGATAACGTAGATATTATGACATAAGAATAAATATTAGAACTAGGTAAATGTGTTACGAATATTAGAATCGGGAGTTTCTTCGATAAATTCAACGATATCATTTGGAAGACAATCTAAAATCCGACATAGCTTTTCTAAAGTTAGTAAAGTTATGTTTTTATTTTTCTTTAAGCTGTCAAGAGTTTTATTATCAACTCCGGATTTTAATAACTTGTATTGAGAAACTTCTTTTTTCTTCATTGTAGCCCAGAGTGGGTTAAAACTGATTATCGTCATCAACTCCTTTTATTTAATTATAAGAAAAAAGTATCTGACTTCATATTGTGTATATATCCACAATATGATAAAATAACTAGGAAAGGAGAGTTATAGATGAATAAGAGTGATATTATTTCTCAAGAGGAGAATGAGTTAGATTATTTTTTAGGAATTATTCCGGATGAATCTAAGTCAGATTTGTTTGATGAATGGACTATTTGGGAAGCTTATGTAAAAGGGCGGTTACCAAATAAACATTGGTCTGAAGTTTTTGATAATGGGGCATACCATTCACTGGATGTCATTACTGCAGAAGGCAAAAAATATGAATATTATCCTATCGTTAATCCGCAATCATACCAGACTGTTTTACAAGAATATCTTTCGACAATAGAAGAGCCTAAACGTAGTAGAAACTTAATAGTTGAAGCTGCTATTTGGTCTAAAAGAGTAGAAGACCTGACTAAGTATTTTTATATAGTAGATGGAAAACATGTTTCTCTTATCAACCCGAAATTAAGTGTTTTGGGATGGATTTTCAGAATTTTAGGTTCATTGTTCTTAGTTGCCTATATAGATAGACTTGGTGAATTTTCTAGTTCTGGTTTAGGAATCTTAAGTAAACCTTTTGAATACTCCCTTTGGGTGGGAGCATGGGTTCTGCTATGGTCTCCAATTTATTTTGCTTATCAACGAGTGAAGCATGAAAAACCAATAGCAGATCAAGTAAAAAAACATAAGGATGAAGTTGCTCAAGCTAGAAACTATTGTATGGAGAAATTGAATAGTATTCCATTTGTTTATGCAAGGCAACAAGCAGGGTTAGATATTCATTTTGATGCTTTTGCTTATATGGTTAATGTAATTGATCAAGGTAGAGCCTATGACCTAGGCCAAGCGCAAAATATGTATGAAGACATGATGAGGACAGAGCAATTAAATTATCAGTTTCAAGAATTACAAAGAAAAGTTGATTACAATAACAAAATGACAACAATTAATACATTTACAAATTTAATGAAATAATAGATTAGGAGAAATAAGATGTTTGGAAAACCGAAATATGAAAGTGATATTGATCAAACAGTTAGAGATATGTGGTGGGGTTTTGCCATTTTTATAACTGTAATGTACTTTTTAGTCAAAGCAACTTACTATGTCGCATTGCCGTTTTATACTTTATTTACTCATTTGTTTGAAGAAAAAATCCAACAGAAAGAATATCTAAACTGGATGAGATTTTTACCTTTGACTTGGTTTATGAGTGGAGAGACCAAAGAAATGAGACGAGCTGCTGTGAGCTGTACTATACTGCCGATTTCGCTACCTTTATTTTTAATTTTTAATTATCTATATAGTATTAAAGTAATTGGCGATAGCTTTTCCATTTTTATTTTGATTTTATTTACATGTAGCTTAGGAGGCATTATAGGTACTGTTCGAAATTATCGTTTTTCTAAAAAATATATTAGATAGTTTAAGTATGTAAAAATATAATCATTGAAAAGTCAGGAAAATAAAGATGGATAGACAAAATACTAATGAAAAAAAGACTTTGAAAAAAGGTAGAAGAGGTTGGATAATCTCAGCAGCAATTATCGCACTTTTAGGAATTTCAGCTGGAACAGTTGTGTTGCAAAATCAATCGAGTCAAAATCAAGGACAATGTGAAAGTGTTACCGTTTCATACTCTTCTTCAAAAGAAAAAGAATACACAACAACTGATACTATTAAAGAAACAGAGAAGAGTTTTCTACCTAAAGTAGATGCCAAAGAGGAATTGGCTAAAGTATTTGTAGCTACTAAAAAAGTTGGTTCTGAAGATTCGATTAAATCTCTCGATAAATCATATGAAAAATTATCAGAAATAACGAAGGTAGAGGAAAAGCTTAAGTCACAGGTAGGAACTGAGGGTGAAGATGCAGTTGAGCAAGTTTCTAAATTAGAAGTAGCTAATAAAGATAATAAAATATTGGTAAAATCTGATAACCTAACTGAAAAAGTTGAAATAGAAAAATCAACATCAGAAAAAGGGAAGCTGGCTGTTCAACCAGAACTGCCATCACTTGTAGTTACAGATGACAAAGGTATTTCAGCTGTTCAACCTAAACTTCCAGAATTGGTAGTTAGTGAAAAAGGAACTCCTGAAGTCCAGCCTGCGTTGCCTGAAGCTAAACCAGAAAAAGATAAGGTCTTAGATAAAAAGGAAGAGAAAAAAGAAGTTGAGGTTAAACCGGCAACTCCAACTATTCCAGAAAATAAAGACCAAACAACTGGAAATCAAACTAAAGAAGAAAAAACTTTAGAAGAGAAAAAAGATAAGGTAGAAGGTAATCAATCAAACCTTTCAAGGAACAAAGAACAAGTTGAAACTGGTAAAACTAATACTGTAGTTGGCGAAACAACGACTGAAGAAGTTATTAAACCAGCTATTCCAGCGAAACCGGAAGTTCCAGCTCAGCCTGAAGTTAAAAAAGTCGTAACTACTCGAACTGAAGTACAAACTTCTGTTATTGAACCTGGGGTACAACATGTCCCAGATGCAAACCTTAACCTTGGGGAGACTCAAGTTGTTCAAGAAGGTGTTGCAGGAAAAACAGAAACAACTTACACAATTACCATTGAAAATGGTGTAGAAGTTAGTCGTGTAGCAACAGGAATTCAAACAACTCCTGCAGTTGATAAAGTTATCTATGTTGGTACTAAAACTTCTAAAGAAGTCGTTCGTACTATAAAAGAAGAGGTTGTTCGCACTCCTATCCATCATGGTACAGAATACGTTCCAGATGAAAACTTGGATGCTGGAGTAGAAAAAGAAGTGGAAGTCGGTCAAGATGGTGAAAAACTTGAAGTCTATACTATAACACTTGAAGACGGTGTAGAAACTGGTCGAACTCTTGTTTCTTCTACTCAAAAAGAAGCTAAAAACAGAGTTGTCCATGTTGGAACAAAAGTTGCTAAGAAAAACATTGAAACTGTAACTCGTGAAACTCACAAAGTTGAACATAAAGTTACTAGCAACACAACCCCTGACCTTCCTAAAGGTGAGAAAAAAGTCATTCAAGCCGGTAAGGATGGTTCTTATGAACTTGTAACTACTGTTGTCACTACTTCAGATGGTACAGAAGTTTCTCGTGATGAAAAACGAGAAAATGAAGTTCCTGCAGTTGATGAAATTGTAGAAATCGGAACTGGTCAAAACATTGAAGTAAGTCGCACTTCTCGAACAGTTGAAGTAAATTACGAAACTGAAGAAGTTAAAGATGAGACATTAAATGAAGGAAAACGTGTAGTAGAAACTAAGGGTCAAAAAGGTTCTTATACAGAAACTACAATTGTTTATGGTGATGGTCGTTTTTCTGTAGTTAAAAGCGATGAAGTTAAACCGGTTAAAGAGGTTGTTCGAGTTGGAACTCATAAAGTTTTAACAGAAAATAAAACTCGAGTTGAACGCAAAGCTGGTGAAAACTTCAAGATTGTTGAAGTTAAAAGCGACAAACTCTTCTCTGATCAACGAGTTGTTAAAACTAAAGGTAAAAACGGTGAAATCATTGAAAACTACAAAGACTACTATGAAGATGGTAAACTTGTTAAGAGTGAGCTAATCAATACTGAAACTGTTCTAGCAGTGGATGAAGTAGTCGAAGTTGGAACTAAAGATCGTTACACTTATGCTAACGAAGATAAAGTAATTGTTTCTGTAGGTGAAAAACGTGTAGTTGATCCTGAACTTTACGAGGGTGATGAGCGAGTTGAAGATGCAGTAAATGGTAAGGAAACTTACAAAGTTAAGTACATCAATGATGAAAATCAAAACCGTACAGAAGTGAGCCGTGAACTGATTAAAACTGTCCCTGCAAAACAAAAAGTTGTTCATTATGGAACTAAGAAATTGATGTCTGAAGTTACTGAAGAAGAAACTGAAACAATTTCTCATGGTTCTCGAACAGAAAATGATTCTAACCTTTTTGAAGGTGAAACCCGTACTGAAAATGGACGTGACGGATTTAAACGTTACAGCAAAGTTATTTCAGTAAACAATAAAACTGGTGAACGAACTATTAAGAGTCGTGAACTAGTAGAAACTAAGGATGCAGTTGATACAATTATCTTTAATGGTACTAAGAAAAAACGAGTTGCTGATCCAACAGATGTTGTAGTTCCAATAAGTGATGACAATTATGACATTGATGGCACATGGAAAGATATTAAGAGTTTAGGTGAAAATGGTTTGGATCCAAACAATGAAGATCACCGCAGCGCTAAGTATCTACACGATAATCTTTCTCAAGCTGATAAAGATCGTGTAGCTGTTGATGAAACAGATGACGGAGATGAACTTCCTCGAGACAGTGGACTTATCTCAGTTTGGAAAGCATCTCGCCTCTCTCAAGCAGAACTTGATAAGCTTGAACAAATCGTAGATAATCGTAAACTTAATGAACACTTCATGGAACTTCTTAACGAAGAACGTACTCGTAAAGGATTGACTCCTGCAACAATCGCAGCAGATGATAGCGAACTAACTCGAGTTGCCAATATTCGTGCAAATGAAATGGCAGATCATGGTTCATTGCGTTACCAAGGTAAGAAGGAAGGTAAGCACAAACGTCCGGACGGCTCTCGTTGGTCAACTGCTTATGATCCAGAGTTCTATAAACAAACAAATGCAATGACTGAAAATACAGCAGAAACAACATCTGTTTGGGATATTGTAAGTCTTACAAATGAAAAAGCGTTAGCTCACTACTTCTATACTGTATGGAAACACTCACCAGGTCACTATGCAGCTATGATGATGGGTGATGGTTATAGCCCAGCAAACAAGAATGTACAATTCCGTGTTGCTCTTGGGTTCGCAAATCATTCATTGACTTCTGATAATCCAACAAACGTTGTTGCAATAATGGAAATTGCATCTATGATGGACTAGATAAAAAACGAACAAGATAGAGATTCTGATTATCAGAATTCTAGTCTTGTCCGTTTTTCTTTTTAAAACTTAGTCAACTTTTCCGCCCTCAACAACAAGGTCATCTGCTTTAGCAGCGTCACCGTAGGTTGGGTGAAGTGTTTTTTCATAGGCCTTGTGGAAGAAGTTTTCCTTACCTAATTTTTCAATATCTTTATTGATGAAGTCTAGCAATTCTTGGTTGCCTTTTTGAACTGCTGCCGCAATGGTATCAGGATTACCGAGGGAAGTAATTCCTACTTCAAATCCTTTATTTTCAAGCGCCCAAGCTAGGACTTCAGTATTGTCAGTTGAAAAGGCATCTCCACGTCCGTCAAGAAGGGCTTGGTAAGAGTCACTGTATTGGTCGTATTTTTGGAGTTTGATTTCTGGATGATTCTTTTCAAAATAAGTCTCAGCAGTTGTTCCTTTTGTGACAATCAAGGTTTTGCCTTCAAGTTGTTTGACGTCTGTAATGAGACCAGTCTTAGGTGATACGACACCCAGAGAAACTTTCATGTATGGAAGGGCAAAATCAACTTGTTTCTTGCGTTCGTCAGTCACTGTAAAGTTGGCAAGAGTAATATCTACCTTGTTTGAAATCAAGTATTCAGCACGGTTGGCAGCATCGACGGAAACGTATTTAACCTTGACACCAAGGTCTTGGGCCAGTTGGTTTCCAAGTTCAATATCGTAACCTTGGTAAGAACCGTCATTGTCAACGTAACCAAAGGGTTTCTTGTCTCCAAATACAGCGATTCGTAGCTCACCGCTTTTTTTGATTTCATCGATAGTGCGAGCCTTGGCAGTGGTTTTACCAGATGAGGCACCACCATTTCCACCTGAGCTACAAGCTGTGACAAAGATAAGGGCAAAGGCAAGTGCCAAAACAGTTAAGAGTGGTTTGAATAGTTTCATAAGAATCTCCTTTATAGATATGAGCCAAATTGGCTAAAGTCAAAGACGTTTAAAAATTCCTGAGCTCGTTTGGTTTGAGGATTAGTAAAGAAGGCTTGAGCCGTTCCCTCTTCAGCGATTTTTCCTTGGTCGAGGAAGATAATCCGATCTGCAATAGCTTGAGCAAACTGCATTTCGTGAGTTACTAGAATCATGGTGCGCCCTTCTTGGGCCAAATCATTGATCAGTTCTAGAACCTCGCGCACCATTTCTGGATCCAGCGAAGCCGTCACTTCGTCAAAGAGGATAATTTCTGGATGCATGAGGAGGGCACGGACAATTGCAACCCGTTGCTTTTGTCCGCCAGATAATTGACGAGCAAAGCTATGTTGTTTGTCTAGCAAACCAACACGTTCCAGTAGTTGCAGAGCTTCTTCCGTTACTTCCTTCTTGTCGCGTCCCTGAGCCTTGATAGGGCCTAGGATGAGGTTTTGAAGGACATCCAGATGGGGAAAGAGTTCATAGCTTTGAAAGACCATGCCAATCTTTTGGCGAACTAGGTGAAAATCTTTTTTATTTTCAACGATGGACTGGCCATCCAGCAGTATATCTCCACCCTGAATACTTTCTAAGCCATTGAGGCAACGAAGGAGAGTACTTTTCCCACAACCAGATGGCCCCAGAATAACCACAACTTCCCCTTTTTTGATATCCAGAGAAAGTCCTTGGAGGATAGGATTGTCTCCGAAGGATTTTTTTAGTTCCTTGATTTCTAAGATAGTTTCAGACATTTAGTTCCTCCAATGTTTTTCTAAGTGAGTGGATAGTTTGGAAATAGGAAAGCAAACTGCGAAATATAAGACCAGAATGGTTCCATAAATCCAAAAGGAAGCAGTTGGGATAGTCAAGCGATTGCTATCGATGATTTGTTGTCCAACTTTGGTAACCTCTACAACTCCAATCAATACGACTAAGGAAGTGGTTTTGATCATCCGAGTGACAAGGTTAATGGCCTGCGGTAGCAGTCTTCTCAAAACCTGTGGGATGATAATGTGGTAGTAAAGTTGAACATTGGTCAAGCCGAGCGCCTGTCCACTTTCAAACTGATGTTTAGGAAGAGAAGTGATAGCTCCACGTACCAAGTCCCCCATTTCAGCTGTTCCCCAGAGGGTAAAAACGATAATAGCTGAAGTCTCACCTGAGATATTGATATTAAAGTTTCGAGCTAAACCAAAGTAAACGATGAAGAGTAGCACCAGCTGGGGCATGATACGGATAAATTCCAGATACAATCGTGTTAAAAATCGTACGATTTTAGAATGGGAGGTCATGATGATTCCCATGACTGTTCCGAACATCATGGATAAGAGGACAGACAGGATGGATATGCCAATCGTAACACCCAATCCCTGTAAGATTCTCAGGAGATTATTTCCCTGAAAGAGTACTTGGATTCCCGAATCCTGCATGGCGGAGCCTCCTTTCTATCCAGCTAAAGACCAGTGAGATGGGTAGCAACATGATCAGATAAGCACCTACCAACATAGCCAGCGCAATGTCTGTTTCATAGTAGAGCCCAATCAAGTCCTTAGCGACGTACATGAGGTCGGCCAAAGCCACTGCTGAGAAAACAGAGGTTTCCTTGATGAGGAAAATGACATTGGCACTAAAGGAGGGGAGTGCTACCGCTGTTGCTTGCGGAAGGACCACATAGCGAAAGACCTGTACAGGTGTCAGACCGATAGCTAATCCAATCTCCTGCTGGGTTTGACTGACGGCTTCCAGCCCACTTCGGAAAGATTCTGCCATATAGGAGCCTCCTAAAAAGACCAGTCCTAAAGTGGCACAGACTTCTGAAGATAGGACAATCCCTACTCTAGGAAGTCCGAAGTAGAGAAAGAAGAGTTGAATCAAAAGGGGCGTATTACGTGACAATTCAATGTAGGCTGTCGCTACTTGTGCCAAAATAGGAATTCGATAATGCCGGATGATACTAACGATTAAACCGAGCAGAAAGGATCCCAAAATTCCCCAAACTGCAATATGCAAGGTCAGAAAGAATGCCTTTTGATATAGTGGTAGATATTGTTCAACAATGGACCAATCCAAAAATAAAACCTCCCATCTAGAAATAATACAGTTATTGTAGCACTTAAAATCTCCTTTGAATAATATGTATTTTTTATTGCTGTTATAGGGATTTTTTATCATAGTCCTAGAATTTCTGAAATTTTCAAACAAAATATTTGAAAAATTTTGAAAAAAGAGTTAAGATATTTTTGTAATATACAAAGTAAACGCTTACTTATTAAGGAGGGCATTTTATGTCATATAAAACAAGCAATGCAGAAGGTCATGTAGATTTCATCAATACCTATGATTTGGAGCCAATGGCGCAACAAGTTATTCCTAAAGCAGCCTTTGGCTATATCGCTAGTGGGGCGGAAGATACTTTCACTTTGCGTGAGAATATTCGTGCCTTTAACCACAAACTCATCGTTCCTCATACGCTTTGCAATGTAGAAAATCCAAGTACAGAGATTGAATTTGCAGGCGAAAAATTGTCTTCACCAATCATTATGGCACCTGTTGCAGCTCATAAATTGGCAAACGAACAGGGTGAAGTGGCGACTGCGCGTGGTGTGCATGAGTTTGGTTCTCTTTATACAACCAGCTCTTACTCTACTGTCGACCTTCCAGAGATTTCTGAAGCCCTTCAAGGGACACCTCATTGGTTCCAATTTTACTTTAGTAAGGATGATGGCATTAACCGCCACATCATGGATCGTGTGAAGGCTGAAGGCTACAAAGCGATTGTCTTGACGGCAGATGCTACTGTAGGGGGTAATCGTGAGGTTGATAAGCGTAATGGTTTTGTCTTCCCAGTTGGCATGCCGATTGTTGAAGAATACCTGCCAGAAGGTGCTGGTAAATCAATGGACTTTGTTTACAAATCAGCTAAACAACGCTTGTCTCCACGTGATGTAGAATTTATCGCTGAATACTCTGGACTTCCTGTTTATGTCAAGGGACCACAATGCCGTGAGGACGTTGAACGTTCTCTTGCTGCAGGTGCCTCTGGTATCTGGGTAACCAACCACGGTGGCCGCCAAATCGACGGTGGACCAGCTGCATTTGACTCACTTCAAGAAGTAGCAGAAGCAGTTGACAAACGCGTACCAATTGTCTTTGACTCAGGTATTCGTCGTGGTCAACACGTCTTTAAAGCCTTGGCTTCAGGAGCAGACTTGGTAGCTATTGGTCGCCCTGTCATCTATGGTTTGGCTCTCGGTGGTAGTGTCGGTGTGCGTCAAGTCTTTGAACACTTGAATGCGGAATTGAAGACAGTTATGCAGTTGTCTGGAACTCAAACTATTGAAGATGTCAAACACTTCAAACTGCGTCACAATCCATACAACCCAACCTTCCCAGTTGACCCACGTGACTTAAAATTGTATTGATAAAATAGCTTGCCTCCACTTGATGTGGAGGTTTTTGTTTGTGTTTTAAACGTTTTGTTTTAATAAAGGGAAATCGTATCAAAATCTATATAAATATATTTTTCAATCAAATATCTTGCTAGGGCTTTCATTTTTTGCTATACTGGTGCAGTAATTAAATAATAAAGACATTTGGGGTGCTTTAGGCTGAGATGATACCCATTGAACCTGATACAGTTAATACTGGCGAAGGGAAATGTGAACAGTTTTTTTCGTATGGCGAAATGAACGATCTAATCTTGTAAGTCAGCTCTAATTCTTGATTGTAATTGGAGTTTTTTTGTTTATATAAACTGGAGAGGCTTATTTAGGTAGCTCTCTGCAAATGCCCTCGATGTTCTTTAAAAGGATCAAGTGAAACTTCGATTTTGCTTGGTATCTCTTGGTGTTTTATTGATTACTAGAGTGTAAAGAGAGGAAAAGTAAATATGGAAACACAAGACTATGCATTTGAGCCAGGTTTGACTGTTGGAGAATTATTAAAAAACAGTCAGAAGAATTGGCAGGCTGCAATCAATCATCGTTTTGTCAAGGAACTTTTTGCGGGGACAATTGAGAATAAGGTCTTAAAAGACTACCTAATTCAAGATTATCACTTCTTTGATGCCTTCTTATCCATGCTGGGTGCTTGCGTAGCCCACGCAGACCAGCTTGAATCCAAGCTTCGTTTTGCCAAGCAACTAGGCTTTCTTGAAGCAGATGAAGATGGTTATTTCCAAAAGGCTTTCAAAGAGTTAAAAGTATCTGAGAATGACTATCTGGAAGTGACCTTGCATCCTGTAACAAAAGCCTTTCAGGATTTAATGTATTCTGCTGTGGCTTCATCAGACTACGCGCATCTTTTGGTCATGCTAGTCATTGCAGAAGGTCTCTATTTAGACTGGGGTTCTAAAGATTTGGCTCTACCTGAAGCCTATATTCATTCGGAATGGATCAATCTCCACAGAGGTCCTTTCTTTACAGAGTGGGTTCAATTTTTGGTTGACGAACTCAATCGTGTCGGAAAAGGTCGAGAAGATTTGACAGAACTTCAGCAACGCTGGAATCAAGCAGTTACTTTAGAATTAGCCTTTTTTGATATTGGCTATGACGCCTAGTGGAGGTTTAGGATATTTACAAATTTGATGAGGTAAATCATTCAATGAAAATGAAAAAAATTTCTTAACGAAAGATAGAGATAAATCGAAATCAGTAGATCGTATAAAGTGAAAAGGAAGGATTTCAATATGACAAGTTTAAAATTATTAAAAGAAAAAGCACCATTAGTAATCTGTATCACCAATGATGTTGTAAAAAACTTTACAGCAAATGGATTAGTAGCACTGGGTGCCTCACCAGCTATGAGCGAGTACCCAGCAGACTTAGAAGATCTATTAAAATATGCTGGAGGATTATTGATTAACATTGGGACTTTAACGGATGATAATTGGAAGCTGTACCAAAAGGCACTAAAAATTGCTGAAAAATATAATGTCCCTGCAGTATTAGATCCAGTAGCTTGTGGAGCAGGAGAATATAGAAAAAAAGTAGCAGATGATCTAATCAATAATTACAAACTCGCAGCGATTAGAGGAAATGCTGGCGAGATTGCTTCTTTAGTGGGAATAAATGTGGCATCTAAAGGAGTAGATAGTGCGGGCGTAGATAATATTGACGAAATTGCTCTAGCAGCAAATGAGAAGTTCAATATTCCTATAATAGTAACAGGTGAAGTGGATGCTATTGCGGTTAATGGAGAAGTGGTAACGATTCATAATGGTAGTGCCATGATGCCAAAAGTTATTGGGACAGGATGCTTATTAGGTGCGGTAGTAGCAAGCTTTATCGGACTAGAAAAAGGTCAAGAATTGAAATCATTAGAAACAGCAATGTTGGTTTATAATATCGCTGGAGAAATGGCAGAAAAACGTCCAAATGGACATCTTCCTGGAACATTTAAAGTTGAATTTATAAATGCCTTATATGAGATTACAGATGAAGATGTAAAGAAATTTAAAAGAGTGAAGTAAGATGTTTCAAAAAGAATTACTAAAACTATATTTTATTTGTGGAACGACTACTTGCCAGGGAAAGGATCTATATACGGTCGTTGAGGAAGCCTTAAAAGGTGGTATAACCTTATTTCAATTTCGTGAAAAAGGTGAGGGAGCCTTAGAAGGTAAAGAAAAAGTCGAATTAGCAATTAAACTACAGGATCTTTGTAGAAAATACAATGTTCCATTTATTGTTAATGATGATATTGAGTTAGCATTAGAGATAGATGCTGACGGCGTACATGTAGGACAAGATGATCTTGGAGTTGATGAAATTAGAAAATTGATGCCAGATAAAATAATTGGTCTTTCTATAAAAAACGAGGAAGAATTTCAACAATCAAAAGTTGAATATGTCGATTATGTGGGTGTTGGTCCTGTATTTGATACCCAGTCAAAGGATGATGCTGGTGGTGCTATAGGTTATGAGGGTCTTAAATTGATGAGAAAACTATTGCCACAAATGCCCTTAGTTGCAATTGGTGGGATACAGACGCAACATATTAAAGACATTATGAAGACCAATGTTGACGGTGTTTCAATCATTTCAGCAATATCGTATGCAAAAAATATAGAAAAAACTGTTCAGGAAATGAGTGAACAATAGGTATCTATCCTTAGATTCTAAGTAAGTGGAAGTTTCCCTTTTCTAAAAAGCTATGTCCAGATTCAGCTCAAATGGCTAATCTATCAAACAAGACATTTGTTTTTTGCAAACGAAAGACTTACTGTCTTTGTGAGTGCAAGGCTGTATTTCCAGTTCAATTTCTTGAACTAGAAAAAATCATTTGTTATACTATTTATATAATTAAATAATAAAGACATTTGGGGTGCTTTAGGCTGAGATGATACCCATTGAACCTGATACAGTTAAGACTGGCGAAGGGAAATGTGAAATGTTTTTTTCGTATGTCGAAAAGAACTGTCTAATCTTGTAAGCTAAACTCTAATTCCTATCTGTAATTAGAGTTTTTTCTTTTACGAAACTGGATGAAGATGATACAAAGCATTTAGGTAGCTCACCTTGAATGCCCCACTTTTCTTTAAAAAAGGAGTTTTTTTATGTTGAAAAAATGGCAGTTAAAAGATGTTATCTTACTTGCTTTCTTGTCTATCTTTTTTGGTGGCGTTTTTGTAGGATCTGGCTATCTGTTTGATATCCTCACTCTGATTTTAGCCCCTCTTGGTTTACAGGCCTTTGCCAATGAAATTCTCTTTGGTCTCTGGTGTATGGCTGCGCCTATTGCGGCCATCTTTGTTCCAAGAGTGGGAAGTGCAACGATTGGAGAAGTGCTAGCTGCGCTTGCTGAAGTCCTTTATGGTAGCCAATTCGGTCTAGGTGCCCTTTTGTCTGGATTGGTTCAAGGTTTGGGAAGTGAACTTGGTTTTATCGTAACCAAGAATCGCTATGAAAGTTGGCTCTCTCTAACTGCCAATAGTATTGGAATTACGCTTGTTAGCTTTGTCTATGAATACATTAAGTTAGGATATTACGCCTTCTCCCTTCCTTTTGTCCTTTCCTTGCTTGTGGTACGTTTTATTTCCGTCTTTTTCTTCTGTACTATCTTGGTTCGTGCCATTGTCAAACTTTATCATCAGTTTGCAGCTGGGGGCAAGGCATAGATGGGGCTGGAACTACGAGCGATTCAGTCCCCAATCTTCTCTGAGCCGCTTGATTTTACTTTTCATGCGCAAGCCTTTACCTTGTTAGTTGGAAGCAGTGGTTCAGGAAAATCGAGCCTCTTTCAAATGATTGCCCAAGTCAGTTCTCTTCCCTATAGCGGTCAAGTTTTGATAGATGGGAGTGAGGTCAGTCAGCTTTCTATCATCGAACGTGTCCAGACGGTTGGTATCCTCTTTCAAAATCCCAATCATCAATTTACCATGGAGAACTTGTTTGAGGAGCTGGTTTTTACCTTGGAAAATATTGGGTATCCCGTTCAGGAAATTGATTCAAAAATAGCAGATGTGGTTCGACAATGTCGCTGCGAGAAGATCTTGCACCGTCCCATCCATCACTTATCAGGTGGGGAAAAGCAAAAGGCTGCTTTGGCTGTTCTCTTTGCTATGAATCCTAGGGTCTATCTCTTGGATGAGCCCTTCGCTTCCATTGACCGCAAGAGTAGGGTAGAGATCTTAGAGATTCTAAAAGAGTTGGCCTCAAATGGGAAGACAGTTATTTTATGCGACCATGATTTAACGGACTATGAAGCCTATATCGATCATATGGTGGAGCTAAGAGATGGACAACTAAGGGAAGTGTTTCAAATCCCTTCCTCTGAGATGACACAGGTTGCTTCAAAGGAGGTTGCTTCTAGCCCAGAACTATTCCATATGGATAGAATGACTTGTGAGCTGGATAAGCGCCCCCTCTTTTCGATTGCTGATTTCACATTTTACCAAGGAATTTCCTGTATCTTGGGTGATAATGGTGTCGGGAAATCAACTCTCTTTCGCTCCATTCTTCAATTTCAAAAGTATAAGGGGCGCATTACATGGAAGGGGACAGTCCTGAAAAAGAAAAAGAGTTCGTACCGTTACCTGACGGGTGTTGTTCAGGAAGCTGAGAAACAGTTTATCCGAGCCAGTCTGCGAGAGGAACTTCAATTAGATGGACCTGATTCTGAAAGAAATCAACGAATTCTCCAAGCTTTACAATATTTTGATCTGGAGCAGGCGCTTGATAAGAGTCCCTATCAATTAAGTGGTGGTCAGCAAAAGATTCTTCAGCTCTTGACCATCTTGACCAGTAAGGCTTCTGTGATCTTGCTGGATGAACCTTTTGCAGGTTTGGATGATAGAGCTTGTAACTATTTTTGTCAGTGGATTGTGGAGGATAGAAATCACGGAAGAAGTTTTCTGATCATTAGCCATCGTTTAGATCCCTTGATCTCTGTGGTTGATTATTGGATTGAGATGACTAGTCAGGGTCTCAGTCATGTGAAAGAAGTGACAATTACCAAACCACTCACATCTCAGAGTAGCAATACTCAAGGGGAGGTGAGATAGTATGGTCAAAGTAGCAACCCAGACACCGATTATCAGTCTCTTCTTGCTAATTTTATCTCTGGAAACATCTTTCATTCCTTCGATTGCTCTGAATCTTTCGGTAGTCGTATTTTGCATTCTCTTTATGCTCTATTACCGGCGATTTAAAGTATTGGCTTGGATGATTCTACTTGCCATTCTGCCCTCTTTGGCCAACTACTGGGCAGTTCAGTTACATGGAGATGCTTCGCAGGCCGTCATGCTTGGAACGAGGGCTTTTGTGACCGTTTGTATTGGTCTTGTCTTTGTTTCCTCTATTTCCCTAAAAGAGCTTCTCTTGTACTTGGCTCAAAAGGGGTTATCACGCTCTTGGGCCTATGCCTTGATTGTGGTATTCAATTCCTTCCCCCTTATCCAGCAAGAAATCAAGTCCCTCAAGGAAGCTTGCTTATTACGCGGTCAAGAACTTCATTTTTGGTCTCCCTTGATTTACAGCAAGGTTCTGATGACAGTCTTTAGGTGGCGCCATCTTTACCTGAGAGCCCTGTCGGCGCATGGATATGACGAACATGCACAGGTGGAGAATCGCTATCGGATCTTTTATCTTTCTAAAAAAATAAAATTCATCTACCTGCTGTTCTTTTTATTGCTTCAAACCAGTCTATTTTTATAAAGGAGTTATTATGGAATTTACAGATATTGCGATGGAATTATCCAAGGAAGCTTGGCAGGCCTCCTTTCATCACCCCTTTATTTTACAGTTGCAAGAGGGGAATTTAGAACCTGCCATTTTCCGCTATTACTTGATTCAGGACGCCTACTATCTGAAGGCCTTCTCAGAAGCCTATCACCTTTTGGCTGAGAAGACTTCAAACCAAGAGATGAAAAGACTCTTGAAACAAAATGCCCAGAGTCTAGTGGAGGGTGAGTTATTTATCCGCCAACAATTTTTCAAGGAATTGGAAATCAGCGACCAGGAAATGGAGCAACATCCAATCGCTCCAACCTGCTATCATTATATCTCTCACATTTATCGGCAATTTGAAGAAGCAAATCTAGCTATCGCTTTTGCAAGTTTGCTGCCTTGTCCTTGGCTATACCATGATATAGGCAAATCACTTAATCTTAAACCATCACCAAATCCTCTCTACCAACAATGGATTGAAACTTATATTACGGATGAGTTGGAGCAGCAAATCAGAGAGGAAGAGGCTCTGGTCAATCAACTCTATCGAGAAAGTGACGAGACAGACAAGAAAAAAATGCTAGATGCCTTCCACATCAGTGTTCATATGGAAGCTAAGTTTTGGGAAATGGCCTACCAACACCAAACCTGGAAGAGCGATTTACAGTCTTTAGAAAAAGGAGAATAATAAACATGAGAAAGCACCAATTACAAGTTCACAAATTAACCATTTTATCCATGCTGATTGCCCTTGATGTAGTCCTTACGCCTATCTTTCGGATTGAGGGAATGGCACCGATGTCCAGTGTAGTCAATATTCTAGCAGGAATCATGATGGGACCTGTTTATGCCTTGGCTATGGCTACAGTGACAGCTTTTATCCGTATGACGACTCAAGGGATTCCGCCTTTAGCTCTCACAGGAGCGACTTTTGGAGCCCTTCTAGCAGGTCTCTTTTATAAGTACGGTCGAAAATTTCACTATTCTGCTTTAGGAGAGATTGTGGGAACAGGTATTATTGGCTCTATTGTTTCCTATCCTGTTATGGTACTCTTCACAGGATCGGCTGCCAAACTGAGCTGGTTTATCTACACTCCTCGATTTTTCGGAGCAACCTTAATCGGTACAGCGATTTCCTTTATTGCCTTTCGATTTTTAATCAAGCAGGAATTCTTTAAAAAAGTGCAGGGATATTTCTTTGATGAAAGGATAAACTGATGCAGGAATTGACAAATCCTTTTCCTCTGGGAACGACTTCCCTCATTCACTGCATTACCAATGAGATTTCTTGTGAAATGCTGGCAAATGGGATTTTGGCTCTGGGATGTAAACCAGTTATGGCAGATGATTCCCGTGAGGTTCTTGATTTTACTAAGCAAAGCCAGGCACTCTTCATCAATTTGGGGCATTTGTCAGCTGAGAAGGAAAAAGCAATCCGTATGGCAGCATCTTATGCAGATAAAGTTTGTCTCCCAATGGTAGTAGATGCTGTTGGCGTAACGGCTTCATCCATTCGTAAGAGCTTAGTCAGAGACCTTTTAGACTATAGACCTACGGTCCTTAAAGGAAATATGTCAGAAATTCGAAGTCTTGTTGGCTTAAAGCACCATGGCGTTGGGGTCGATGCAAGTGCTAAAGACCAAGAAACTGAGGATTTACTTCAAGTCTTGAAAGACTGGTGTCAGACCTATCCAGGTATGTCATTCTTAGTCACTGGCCCCAAGGACCTCATCGTTTCGAAGAATCAGGTTGCTGTATTGGAGAATGGCTGTGTAGAGTTAGACTGGATAACAGGGACAGGAGATTTGGTTGGAGTATTGGCAGCCGTTTTTCTCAGCCAAGGAATGACTGCCTTTGAAGCTTCTTGCCTAGCGGTTTCTTATCTCAATATCTCCGCTGAGAGAATAGTTGTTCAAGGAATGGGATTGGAAGAATTTCGTTACCAAGTACTCAATCAGCTTTCACTCCTCAAAAGAGATGAAAACTGGCTAGATGCTATCAAAGGAGATGTTTATGAATAGAGAAGCACTTAGACTATATCTGGTAACCAATCGCTACCAAGATTCCTTGCAAAGCTTTCTTGAAAAGATTGAGACGGCTTGCCGTTCAGGGGTTACCATAGTCCAATTGCGAGAAAAAAATCTCACAACCAATCAATATTATCAACTGGCAAAACAAGTCAAGGAAATAACAGATGCCTATCAGGTACCCTTGATAATCGATGATCGTTTGGATGTTTGTCTTGCGGTTGATGCTGCAGGTCTGCATATCGGAGACGATGAACTACCCGTTTCGGTTGCCCGCAAAGTCTTGGGTCCTGAAAAAATCCTCGGTGTCACCGCTAAAACGGTTAAAAGAGCTCTGGAAGCGGAGAAATCAGGTGCAGATTACTTGGGGACAGGAGCCATTTTCCCAACCACCACCAAGGAAAATGCACCTATCACCCTGATTTCTACCTTGAAAACAATTTGCCAAAGGGTCGCCATTCCAGTAGTTGCTATTGGAGGCTTGACGTCAGAGAATATTGAACAGCTTATTGACACTGGCATAGCTGGAGTAGCTGTAGTGCGTGATTTGATGCAGGCAGAAGATATAGAGGCAAAAGCGCAATCCTTTTTGACAAAGTTGGATGACATTATTTTCTAATTAATACTCAATGAAAATCAAAGAGCAAACTAGGAAGCTAGCTGCAGGTTGCTCAAAGCACAGCTTTGAGGTTGCAGATAAAGTTGACGTGGTTTGAAGAAGTATAAAAACTCTCTAATTCCCTTAAAGTGGGAACTAGAGAGTTTTTTTAATCTTTAAAGCTTGTATGGTTAACTGGGCCAGAACCATGACCGAGTTGAGGGGCGTCTTGGATGGCTTTCGTGATAAAGGTCTTGGCTTTATCGACTGCTTGATAGAGGGTTTTCCCCTTGGCTAGTTCAGCCGTAATCACTGCAGCAAAGGTACATCCAGTACCATGTGTATGACAGGTTTGAATTCGTGGGCTTTCCCAGACAAATTGGTCATCCTTGGTAAAGAGGAAATCCTTGGCACCGCCTTCGAGATGCCCACCTTTGATAACCACAGACTGAGGACCAAATTCTTTTAAAATCAGGCGACCGGCACGTTGCATGTCTTCGGAATCATGGATTGAAAAACCAACAATCTCTTCTGCCTCAGGAAGATTGGGTGTGATGATGGTTGCAAGTGGAAGCAGATTTGTTTTTAGGTAGGTTCTGGCACTGGTATCAATCAGGGTGTCTCCGCTCGTAGCGACCATAACAGGGTCAAGGACGTAGGGACAATCCAGCTTTTTAAGATAGGGCTGGATGATTTCCATAATTTCAGTAGTTGCCAACATTCCAGTTTTTACAGCCTGAGGCTTGATATCCGAAAAGACACTCTCCAATTGGGCTTTCAACATTTGAGGAGAAACGTGCTCGATTAATTGAACGCCTCTGGTATTTTGAGCGACAAGGCTGGTCACAACGGCCATTCCATAGACATCTCTAGCTTGGAACGACTTTAAATCAGCCATAATGCCAGCACCACCACTAGGGTCAGTCCCTGCAATGGTCAAAGCAACGGGTAAATAAGTCATCTAAAACCTCCCAACCAACTGAAGTTTGTATCTTAAGAAAAAGCTAGTCTGTTTTAGAAAGGCAATAGAAGACTGCTAGTCTCCATTATCATTTCCACTTCCATCAGCTAGCATTACCTAGATTGAGTCAAAGGGTCTAACAGTCGTTAATCTCAGCTTTACGCACCCCTAGTGGTTGTTTTCTTTTTTCTTTAGTATAGCATATTTTTATAGTTTATATAGTAAGATTTGACTGCAAATCCTGTATTATATGGTTAAAATTCAATTTTTCAAAGAAAAGATTAATTTTATAGTTGACAAATGTAGATTATAGGAGTATACTAATAACTGTAATTGACAAATGTAGATTTTGGAGGTGTAATGATGCAGATTTCAGATGCAGAATGGCAGGTCATGAAGATTATTTGGATGCAAGGAGAGCAGACTAGTACGGATTTGATCAGGGTTCTGGCGGAGCGGTTCGACTGGTCCAAGTCAACCATTCAAACTCTTTTGGCTCGCTTGGTTGAGAAAGAGTGTTTGACTCGGAAAAAAGAAGGCAAGTCTTTTGTCTATTCAGCCCTTTTAACTTTGGACCAAAGTCGCGATTTACTTGTCCAAGATATCAAGGACAAGGTTTGTTCTCGTGGGATTAAGAACTTGTTGGCTGATTTGATTGCTGAATGTGATTTTACTCAGGATGACTTGGAAGACTTGGAAGCTGTGATTTCTGAGAAGAAATCAAGCGCTGTAACAGAAGTAAGATGTAATTGTATGTAAAGGAGACGTCATGTTAAATAGTATTGTAACCATTATTTGTATTGCCCTTATCGCCTTTATTTTGTTTTGGTTTTTCAAAAAGCCTGAAAAATCTGAACAAAAGGCCCAGCAAAAAAACGGATACCAAGAAATTCGAGTGGAGGTCATGGGGGGCTATACGCCTGAGTTGATTATCCTCAAGAAATCAGTGCCAGCCCGCATTGTCTTTGACCGTAAGGACCCTTCACCCTGTCTGGACCAAATTGTTTTTCCAGATTTTGGAGTGCATGCGGACCTGCCTATGGGCGAAGAGTATGTAGTGGAAATCACACCTGAGCAGGCTGGAGAGTATGGTTTCTCTTGTGGCATGAATATGATGCACGGTAAGATGATTGTAGAATAGGAGAATGATATGACTGAAATTGTAAAAGCAAGTCTTGAAAATGGTGTTCAAAAAATCCGTATCACGGCAGACAAAGGCTACCATCCAGCCCACATTCAACTGCAAAAAGGAGTTCCTGCTGAGATCACCTTTCACCGTGTGACACCTTCAAACTGTTATAAGGAAATTCTGTTTGAAGAAGAAGGCATCTTAGAACCAATCGGCGTAGACGAAGAGAAAACAATTCGTTTTACCCCTCAAGAATTAGGTCAACATGAATTTTCTTGTGGTATGAAGATGCAAAAGGGGAGTTATACCGTAGTTGAGAAGACTCGAAAATCTCTATCACTTTTACAGCGTTTTTGGATTACTAGTATCTTTACTGTGCCTCTTGTGATTCTTATGATTGGGATGTCGACAGGAGGAATTAGTCACCAAGTCATGCGTTGGGGAACCTTTTTAGCCACAACACCGATTATGCTAGTAGCAGGTGGTCCTTATATCCAAAGTGCTTGGGCTAGTTTTAAAAAGCACAATGCTAACATGGATACCTTGGTTGCTCTGGGAACCCTAGTTGCCTATTTCTATAGCTTAGTTGCCCTCTTCGCTGGTCTCCCCGTTTACTTTGAAAGTGCTGCATTTATCTTCTTCTTCGTTCTTATGGGAGCCGTTTTTGAGGAGAAAATGCGGAAAAATACTTCCCAAGCTGTGGAGAAATTACTTGACTTGCAGGCTAAAACTGCAGAAGTCTTGCGTGAGGATAACTATGTTCAAGTCCCCTTGGAGCAAGTCAAGGTAGGTGACCTGATTCGAGTGCGTCCCGGTGAAAAGATTGCGGTTGATGGTGTCGTAGTAGAAGGTATCTCTAGTATTGATGAGTCTATGGTGACAGGTGAGAGTCTGCCTGTGGACAAGACAGTTGGAGATACCGTCATTGGTTCAACCATCAATAATAGTGGAACACTTGTTTTTAGAGCAGAAAAAGTTGGTTCAGAGACTGTTTTGGCTCAGATTGTGGATTTTGTGAAGAAAGCTCAGACAAGTCGTGCGCCGATTCAGGACTTGACAGATAAAATTTCAGGGATTTTTGTCCCAGCAGTTGTCATTTTAGGGATTGTGACCTTTTGGGTTTGGTTCGTCTTGCTCAGGGATAGTGTCGTCGTGCTTGGAGCGAGTTTTGTCTCTTCTCTTCTCTATGGGGTGGCTGTTTTGATTATCGCTTGTCCTTGTGCCTTGGGGCTCGCAACACCGACAGCCCTTATGGTAGGGACAGGACGCAGTGCCAAGATGGGAGTTCTCCTCAAAAATGGAATGGTTCTACAGGAAATCCAGAAAGTTCAAACTCTTGTCTTTGATAAGACTGGAACTTTGACGGAAGGGAAGCCTGTGGTAACAGATATCATCGGCGACGAAGTAGAAGTGCTTGGATTGGCAGCCTCCTTGGAAGAAGCTTCTCAACACCCACTGGCTGAAGCCGTTGTGAAACGAGCGAGTGAAGCTGGACTTGAGCTTCACACTGTTGAAAATTTTCAAGCCTTGCACGGAAAAGGTGTCTCAGGGCAAATCAATGGAAAACAAGTTCTGCTTGGAAATGCTAAAATGCTGGATGGTATGAACATTTCTAGCACTTATCAAGATAAACTAGAAGAACTAGAAAAAGAAGCTAAGACAGTTGTGTTTTTGGCTGTGGACAATGAAATCAAAGGCTTGCTTGCTTTGCAAGATATCCCTAAGGAAAATGCTAAGCTAGCCATCAGTCAGTTGAAAAAACGAGGCCTTAAAACAGTCATGCTGACAGGAGACAATGCAGGTGTGGCGCGTGCTATTGCGGATCAAATCGGAATCGAAGAGGTCATTGCGGGTGTCTTGCCAGAAGAAAAAGCCAACGAAATCCATAAACTACAAGCGGCTGGCAAAGTAGCCTTTGTTGGTGATGGCATCAATGACGCTCCTGCCCTTAGTGTAGCAGATGTGGGGATTGCTATGGGTGCTGGAACAGATATTGCCATCGAGTCAGCAGATTTGGTGTTGACAACCAATAATCTCTTAGGCGTGGTGCGTGCCTTCGACATGAGTAAGAAAACTTTTAATCGTATTCTGCTCAATCTTTTCTGGGCCTTTATTTACAATGTCGTCGGAATTCCGATAGCAGCAGGAGTCTTTTCAGGTGTTGGACTGGCCCTCAACCCAGAACTGGCAGGTCTAGCTATGGCCTTTAGTTCTGTATCTGTTCTGACCAGTTCCCTTCTGCTAAACTTTAGTAAAATAGACTAAAAGCGGGCTTGCTCGCTTTTTATTATAAAACAGAATCTAAAAACGTTTTCAAACTGTACTGTAATAGAGAATAGAAACTTCTGAGCAGATTCTTAGAAAAGTCGAACGAAATGTGATAAATTAGTAGAGTAAAAATTTGCTGAAACGTTTTCAAAAATTATATGAAACCTTTTTTAGTAGATTTAAAAATATTTGAAGGAGAGTTATCATTATGACTCAAGGGAAAATTACTGCATCTGCAGCAATGCTTAATGTATTGAAAACATGGGGCGTAGACACAATCTACGGTATCCCATCTGGAACACTCAGCTCATTGATGGACGCTTTGGCTGAAGACAAAGATATCCGTTTCTTGCAAGTTCGCCACGAAGAAACAGGTGCTCTTGCAGCGGTTATGCAAGCTAAATTCGGCGGCTCAATCGGGGTTGCAGTTGGTTCAGGTGGTCCAGGTGCGACTCACTTGATTAACGGTGTTTACGATGCAGCTATGGATAACACTCCATTCCTAGCGATCCTTGGATCACGTCCAGTTAACGAATTGAACATGGATGCTTTCCAAGAATTGAACCAAAACCCAATGTACAACGGTATCGCTGTATACAACAAACGTGTAGCTTACGCTGAGCAATTGCCAAAAGTTATTGACGAAGCTTGCCGTGCTGCAGTTTCTAAAAAAGGTCCAGCTGTTGTTGAAATCCCAGTAAACTTCGGTTTCCAAGAAATCGACGAAAACTCATACTACGGTTCAGGTTCATACGAACGTTCATTCATCGCTCCTGCTTTGAACGAAGTTGAAATCAACAAAGCTGTTGAAATCTTGAACAATGCTGAACGTCCAGTTATTTACGCTGGTTACGGTGGTGTTAAAGCTGGTGAAGTGATCACTGAATTGTCACGTAAAATCAAAGCACCAATCATCACAACTGGTAAAAACTTTGAAGCTTTCGAATGGAACTATGAAGGTTTGACAGGTTCTGCTTACCGTGTTGGTTGGAAACCAGCCAACGAAGTTGTCTTTGAAGCAGACACAGTTCTTTTCCTTGGTTCAAACTTCCCATTTGCTGAAGTTTACGAAGCATTCAAGAACACTGAAAAATTCATCCAAGTGGATATCGATCCTTACAAACTTGGTAAACGTCATGCCCTTGACGCTTCAATCCTTGGTGACGCAGGTCAAGCAGCTAAAGCTATCCTTGACAAAGTAAACCCAGTTGAATCAACTCCATGGTGGCGTGCAAACGTTAAGAACAACCAAAACTGGCGTGATTACATGAACAAACTCGAAGGAAAAACTGAGGGTGAATTGCAATTGTACCAAGTTTACAATGCAATCAACAAACATGCTGATCAAGACGCTATCTATTCAATCGACGTAGGTGACACTACTCAAACATCTACTCGTCACCTTCACATGACACCTAAGAACATGTGGCGTACATCTCCACTCTTTGCGACAATGGGTATTGCCCTTCCTGGTGGTATCGCTGCTAAGAAAGACAATCCAGATCGCCAAATATGGAACATCATGGGTGACGGTGCATTCAACATGTGCTACCCAGACGTTATTACAAACGTTCAATACGACCTTCCAGTTATCAACGTTGTCTTCTCAAATGATAAATATGCCTTCATCAAGGACAAATACGAAGACACAAACAAACACTTGTTTGGTTGTGACTTCACAAACGCTGACTACGCTAAAATTGCTGAAGCTCAAGGAGCTGTTGGATTTACAGTAAACCGTATCGAAGATATCGACGCAGTTGTTGCAGAAGCTGTTAAATTGAACAAAGAAGGTAAAACTGTTGTTATCGATGCTCGCATCACTCCACACCGTCCACTTCCAGTAGAAGTACTTGAATTGGATCCAAAACTTCACTCAGAAGAAGCAATCAAAGCCTTCAAGGAAAAATACGAAGCAGAAGAACTCGTACCATTCCGTCTCTTCTTGGAAGAAGAAGGATTGCAATCACGCGCAATTAAATAATTCCTTCGTGGAACTTAAAAAGATCGGAGCAATCCGGTCTTTTTATGGAGGATAGTAAATGAATTTAAATCAATTAGATATTATCGTTTCAGATGTTCCCCAAGTCTGTGCTGACTTGGAGCGTATTTTGGATAAAAAGTCCGATTATGTTGATGACAGTTTTGCTCAGTTTACGATTGGCAGTCATTGTCTGATGTTGTCCCAAAATCATTTGATTCCTTTGGAAGATTTTCAGTCAGGGATCATTCTTCATATCGAGGTTGAGGATTTAAATCAGAATTACCAACGTTTAAAAGAAATAGGTGTCGAGATTTTACACGATCCTTGTGAAACGGATTGGGGAACAGAGTCCTTATTAGTTAAAGGTCCTGCTGGTCTAGTGCTTGATTTTTATCGTATGAAATAAGGCGTTTAGTCATTTGAAGTTAACCTTAGCTATTTTTAAAACAGAAATTAAGAACATAAACTATAAAAAGATCGGAGCAATCCGGTCTTTTTAATATAAAGCAATTGCATATAAAAAATTGACAGCGTTTTCTTAAAATCTTATAATAAAAATATAACAGAAGAAAATAAAACTGATATGGAAAGGAGAAATATTTTTTAATAGCTGTAGTAAGTGAATTTTCTTATTTCATTAGGAGGAAAGAGATGCAAAAAAAGGATGTTTATCTAATCTGTGTGACCATGATTATCTGTTCAGTTATTATAGGACTGATTATAGGAAGTTTTATTTTGCATGGTCTTGAAGATATTGCAGCAATAATTAACCACGGCTTACTGACAATCAATCAGTCCATCCATTAATTGACAAGAGCTATTCATTTTTACATTTTATGGATTAAACAGATCGGATCAATTCGGTCTTTTTAACATAAAGCAATTGCACAAAAACAAAATTCATATGAAAGGATGGTTTCTGTCTGTTAGAGAAGACTGTAAAACATGTCCCTTTGTTTTAGTTTGTAAATCAGGATTTTGTCCAATGGCCAAGCATATTACGAAATCAAGCTCTTCTGTGATTTGTAAGAATATGCAAGAGAAAATTCGTAAAAATCTAGCACTTTATGCTATTTCTGGTTGCTATGAAGATATTTTAGATGTGGACTAGAGAGGGGTAAGCAAAAATGTCTATTAAGAAAAACAAAAAGGTTGTAAAAAACCTGAATCTGTAAGCAATAATTGTAATATTTGTAAAATTTATATAATAAAAATGGAGAGGAGTGCTAGCATCTCTCTTTTTCTAGGAGGGCATTATGAATAAAATATTTCACTATCTGGATAAGAAAACGAAGTTTTATACTATCATCGGTGCACTGGCAAATGGAGGTTTGGCTCTTGCTCAACCCTTAGTCGTATCACAAGCCTTGTCCTTAAATCAAGGAGAACTGACTTATTATAAAATCATACAGTTTGCTGTTTTTGGCTTTACAGTATACTTCGTCTTGTATAGCTTAATGCTCTTTTGTAATCATACACATAATGTTTTTAGACGTGAAATTCAAATGAATATGAGGGCAGATTTATTTGACAAGCTGATGATAAATAAAGATTTTAACGAAGATGAAAAAGTCACCATGCTCACACAAGATATGGAGTATTTGGGGGATAATTACTTAGAAAAATACGTTAATATCATTTGCTGGAGCTTTGTAGCATTACTAACAGCGATTTATATTATTTCGCAAAATTTGTTACTAGGTAGTATTTTTGTCTTTTTCACTATTTTACGTCCTATTCCTCAGTTCTTGATGAATAAAAGACTCAAACATACTGGTGATGACATGGCTCAAGGCAGAGTAGAAGTGCATAATCAAGTATCTGATAGTATCCGAGGAGCACATACTCTACTCATGAACCAAGCAATTTCTGAAAATCAGAACAGATTTTGGAAGATTAATCGAAATTATCAACTAGCCATTCAAAAATTTTGCTTTACCCATAATATAATTTTCTTTTGCAACGGTTTCATGGTCTTTTTAAGCCAAGTTTTACCACTTGTTTTAGGTTTTTACTTTGCTATGGCTGGGCAGAAAGTGTCAGTGGCAAGTCTTGTTGCCATGTACATCGCAGCAGGTCAGCTAGTGAGCCCTATTCAGACTATTATGTATGATGCTGTAGATATACAAGGGGCAAAAACGACAGCAGATAAGATTTTTGGAGTATTAGAAATTGGAGATGTAAAACAGATAGATAAAAAAGATGTGCAAGAATTGAATGCTCTGCACATTAAAAATTTAAGTAAATCCTATGGTGACAGACAACTTTTCACTCATCTAAATTTGGATGTTCAAGCAGGTCAGAAAGTTTTAATCAAAGGACCGAGTGGTTGTGGCAAGTCAACCTTGTTTCGACTCATTACTGGAGAAGAAATAGCAGATGAGGGAGAAATTATCGGTGTGACAACTGTTAATGAATGTACATCAAGTTTTGTATCCAGTATAGGAATTATTAGCCAACACCCATTTCTCTTTAACGATACAGTGCGTTATAATTTGACCTTAGGACAAGAATTTTCTGAGGAAGAGTTGCTTGCTGTTTTGAAACAAGTCAAACTAGATTTTGAATTGACGGGTGGGCTGGATTTTATTATCAAAAATAACGGGGAGAATATTTCTGGGGGACAAAGAGTCAGGATTGAATTGGCACGTTTTCTTCTTCGTAGAAAAAATCTGTTATTGGCTGATGAAGTGACCGCAGCCCTAGACAAAGAAAACGCCTTCATGGTACATGAACTACTATTTTCTCTTCCTGTTATGATGTTAGAAATTGCCCATCATATTGATGATGAAAGTAGATATCAACAAGTTGTAGATTTAGGAAAATATTGATTCTGGCTTAAAAGTCAGTTTTATCAGAAAATAAAGTAAATATTTCAGTAATAAAACACCTAGTATCAAGATTTTTCAATACATAATAATATGCGTTTTTCTGATTATATATACTTTTCCTGACTTCACTCTTCTTTCTTATCACAAGATTGTGATAGTTTACATTTTTATAACAAAACTCTCAAACTCTTGCTTGTTTTTGCATCATATTATAAAATAAAAAGCATAAAAGAATAAAAGAGGTTTTGAAAATATCCGAAAAACAAATGAAAGTTGTGGGTTGGGTAGCGACCTTCATGTCTGTTATGATGTATGTGTCTTACTTCCCACAAATTATGAACAATATGGCTGGTCAAAAAGGAAATTTCATCCAGCCCTTGGTTGCTACCATTAACTGTAGTCTCTGGGTTTACTACGGTCTTTTCAAGAAAGAAAGAGATATTCCCCTTGCTGCTGCCAATGCTCCAGGTATCGTTTTTGGCCTTGTGACGGCTATTACAGCTTTGATTTAAAAAGAAGACTGGTTTCAGTTTTGTTCGTTTATGAAAATAGATGCTTCATTAAAGTAATTTTTGAATGAGAGTTGAGGGAAAAAGTCCAGTGACAGCTAGCTTTACGAGAGTCTTTTATGTTCGTCTCTATCAAAGAAAAAAGTATATCGTTACTATTTTTATAAAATCTTCTCTCTACTTTATAAGATGTGAAAAAGAGTTCAACTGGAACTCTTTTTTTGCTATAATGAGGGGAGAAAAATCAGACAGGAGAAGAAGATGTCAGAACCATTATTTTTACAATCAGTTATGCAAGAAAAAATTTGGGGTGGTACCAAGCTACGTGATGAGTTTGGATACGACATCCCAAGTGAAAAAATCGGAGAATATTGGGCCATCTCAGCCCATCCAAATGGTGTCTCTAAAGTTGCCAATGGTCGCTACGAGGGAACAGATCTTGCTACTTTGTATGCAGAGCACCGTGAATTGTTTGGTGATCGTCCAGAACCTGTATTTCCACTGTTGACCAAAATTCTGGATGCTAACGACTGGCTCAGTGTCCAAGTTCACCCAGATGATGCTTATGGATTAGAGCATGAAGGCGAACTCGGAAAAACAGAATGCTGGTACATCATCGCTGCGGATGAAGGTTCAGAGATTATCTATGGTCATAATGCCAAGTCAAAAGAAGAACTCCGTCAGCAAATCGAGGACAAGAATTGGGATGACTTGTTGACAAAGGTACCAGTTAAAGCTGGAGATTTCTTCTATGTACCAAGCGGAACCATGCACGCTATCGGGGCAGGCATCTTAATCCTTGAAACGCAACAGTCTAGCGATACCACCTATCGCGTCTATGACTTTGATCGTAAGGATGCCAAGGGAAACTTGCGTGAACTTCACCTTGAAAAATCCATTGATGTTTTAAACATTGGTGAGCCAGCAAATAGCCGTCCTGTAACTGTCAAAGCTGATGATTTACGCTCCACTCTCCTTGTATCCAATGATTTCTTTGCAGTTTACAAGTGGGAAATTACTGGAAAAGTTGACTTCGAAAAGACAGCTGATTATAGCTTGTTTAGTATCTTAGCTGGTCAAGGTCAACTGACTGTTGACGGAAAAAACTATCCAATACAAAAAGGTAGTCACTTTATCCTACCAAGTGATGTTGAAACTTGGACTCTGGAAGGGCAAGGTTTAGAATTGATTGTTAGTCATCCATAAAAAAAGAAAGGGACTGAGTTCACTACTCAAGTCCTTTTTGATTACATAAATTGGGCAATGAAGACCACAATGATGATAATTGGGATGACGAAACGAAGAAGGAAGAGCCAGACTTGGAACAGTCCCTGTTTCCATGCTGTTTCATCAAGATGCAGTTCCTCCATAGCAAGTGTCTTCTTAAAGATGTATCCTGTAAAGAGAGAAAGGCAGAGAGCTCCAAATGGCATAAGAAGATTGGAAACCATGAAATCCATAGCGTCAAAGAAGGTCTTCCCAAAAATGTGAACATCCGCCATGACACCGTAAGAAAGTGCTGAAGGAATACCAAAGACAAAGGTCAAGATTCCTAAAATCACACTCCACTTAGCACGCTTGCTGTTGTCTTGATTGGTGATATTACCCACATTGATTTCCAGCATAACGACAGAAGAAGTGACCGTCGCAAAGAGG
Source organism: uncultured Streptococcus sp. (assembly GCF_963521255.1). Classification (GTDB taxonomy): domain Bacteria; phylum Bacillota; class Bacilli; order Lactobacillales; family Streptococcaceae; genus Streptococcus. The sequence continues at coordinate 135,770 of NZ_CAUQTU010000002.1, forward strand.
AAGAGCAAGAGGAAGAGGATGTAGAAAATGGTTCCAAAAGGCATCTTGTCAAAGAGCTGAGGCAAGACGATAAATAGCAAGCTTGGTCCCCCTTCAGACTGGATATTGAAGGCTGACATGGCTGGGAAAATGGCGAGACCTGCCATGATGGACACCGAGATGTTCATGGCTACGATAGAAATTCCTGACTGGACTAGATTGATTTTCTTATCCAAGTAAGAAGCATAGGTCAGCATGGCTGTAACTCCTAGTGAGAGGGCAAAGAAAGATTGTCCCAAAGCATAGAGGAGACCAGCACTGGTCAGTTTTGAAAAGTCTGGTTTGAGGAAGTAGAGAACACCTTCCATGGCATTTGGCAAACTGAGAGATCGCCCGATGATGACAACAAAGATGATAAAGAGCAAGGGCATCATAACCTTAGATGCTCTTTCAATCCCTTTTTGAACACCACGTGATACAATAAAGATATTCAACAGGATAAAGGCAGCTTGTGCGCCTAGGGCAATGGCTGGATTAGAAATGATTGAAGTAAATAACTGAGCGTAATCACTAGTTACACCAAGTTGGAACAATTTTCCAAACTCAATGCCTAGATAAACCAGAATCCATCCCCCAATAACACTGTAGAAAGATAAGAGGATAAAGAGGGCAAAGGCACCAATCCAACCGATAAAGTTGTACTTGCCATTCTTGCCCAGTTTTCCAAAGGTTTTAATCCCAGAGACACCAGCACTTCGGCCAAGGGCAAATTCAGCTAGTAAAAGGGGGAAACCGATTAAAATAGTGGAGATAAGAAAGACCAGTAAAAAGCCTCCTCCACCGTTAGCAGCAGTCATATAGGGAAATTTCCAAACAGCTCCAAGTCCGATGGCTGAACCAGCAGATGCTAGGATAAAGCCCAATTTAGAACCCCATTGAGATTTTTCAGACATAGTTAAACTCCTAAAATTAGTATTGCAAAAGAAAAAGCTACTGCCCTTGGCAAATAGCCTCATCAGTACTCAAGATGAGCTTTTCTTATGATTGATAGACTTGACTATCCTATCATGTTTTCTAAGGTCTGTCAAGAAAACCATTTTCAAGTTTTCACACCTTTCTCAAAAATTTTTAAAAATTTCTCAAAAACGCTTGACTCTGACCTAAGGGGAGGGGTTATACTATCAATGTAATACTCTTCGAAAATCAAATTCAAACCACGTCAGCGTCGCCTTACCGTACTCAAGTACAGCCTGCGGCTAGCTTCCTAGTTTGCTCTTTGATTTTCATTGAGTATAAGGAGGAAATCATGTACCATATAAAAGAAGCTGCGCAGCTTTCGGGTGTCTCTGTCAAGGCCCTGCACCACTACGATAAGATAGGACTTTTGGTTCCTTTAAAGTCGGAAAACGGCTATCGAACCTACAGTCAGGAGGATTTGGAACGCCTTCAGGTTATTCTTTACTACAAATATCTAGGTTTTTCTTTAGAAAAAATAGCAGAGCTATTAAAGGAAGAAAGGACAGATTTATTGCCTCATTTGACCAGGCAGTTGGACTATTTGACTCGAGAAAGGGAAAATCTGGATACCTTGATTTCAACCTTGCAAAAAACCATTCAAGAACAAAAAGGAGAAAGAGAAATGAGCATTCAAGAGAAATTTGCTGGATTTAACTACCAAGACCATCAAAAATACCATCAAGAGGCGGTAGAGAAATATGGACAAGAAGTCATGGACCAAGCGCTCGAGCGCCAAAAAGGCCACGAAGATGAAGCTACGGCTGCCTTCAACCAAGTTTTTCGAGCCTTGTCACAAAATCTTCAAGCTGGTCTACCTGTAACAGCAACCGAAAATCAAGAAGAAGCAGCCAGACTCTTGCAAGCCATCCGGACTTATGGATTCGACTGTACTATTGAAGTCTTCAGTCATATCGGTAAAGGCTACGTCTACAACCCAGAATTTAAGGAAAACATTGACAAATTTGGACCTGGAACAGCCCAGTACACATCAGATGTGATTGCCCACTATGTCCAAACTCAAGCAAAATAAAATCGGAGGAGTATTCTTCCGATTTTTTCTAAATTCAAGTATTACTTGCTTAATAATTTTTCTACCACATTTAGTTTTCGCATGGTCAAATCTACATTAAAAAGTTTTTCAAGATAGTTGGTATGGAGTTTCTTTTGTTTTGCAGTTCTAGGGAGATAGAGGTAGAGACAATGGTTACCGATACAAATTTCTTCTTCACCGTAATCAATTTTCAATTTTTCTAAGGGGAGGCTTTGGATAAATCCCTGATAAAGAATCACATGTATACGGTCATAAAGATAGTGTTCTCCAAACGGGTTTTCTTGGACAATTTTTGTAAAATCACTTTTGTTCTGGATAACCATTTTTAAGTCAGCCCCAATATTTTCCTTTATCAGAGTATGAACACGTTCTCGTATAGTTTCTAAATCTAAGTCACTTTCAAGAATAATATTTCCACTTTGAATATAAGTTCGAACTTGTTGAAAACCAGCTTCTGTCAAGATATCTACTAGATAAGACATTTTCGGGATAGCATTTTTTCCATTAGGAGTAACTCCCCTTAACAAGATAATATGTTCCAAAGGACTTCCTTTCTTATTTGGTATTTTAGTCATTCAATTATTTATATATTTGATTTGAGCCTGCCACCCAGCCAGTGCAGAGGGCAGAAGTGATGTTAAACCCACCCGTGTGGGCATTGATATCCAGTACCTCGCCAGCAAAGTGGAGGCCAGGGACCAGCTTACTTTCTAGAGTTTTGGGATTGATTTCCTTGAGACTGACGCCCCCTTTGGTAACAAAGGACTTGGCAAGGGACATTTTTCCGGTCACAGGGATTTTGAGTGCTTTGATAGACTGGAGAAGTTGTTCGCGTTCCTTTTCAGTCAGTTGTTTGACTTTTTCTGGATAGCCTTGCACAAAAAATTCTGCCAAGCGTTCTGGAAGCAAAGTTTTTAAAGCGTTTTTCAAGGATTTTTCACGATTTTCTGCTAGGAATGCAGCCAAGTCCTTCTCAGAAAGTTGAGGGAAAACATCCAGTGAGAGAATCTCCCCACCCTTGACAAAGCTAGACATACGCAGAGCAGCAGGGCCAGACAAACCAAAGTGGGTAAAAAGCAGATCGTGCGTGATGACATGTTTACCATAGCTTAAGGTCACATCGTCTAGTGAAATTCCTTGAAGCGCTTTGTGTGGAAAATCTGTTAACAAAGGACTCTCAGCAGCCTCAAGCTCGGTAATGGTATGCTTGAAATGACGGGCAATCTCGTGACCAAAACCAGTTGAACCAGTAGAAGGATAGGATTTCCCACCAGTTGTGATAATGAGTTTCTCACAAGTGAAGCTTTGGTCTGCGGACTTAAGGACAAATTGGTCATCTATCTTTTTAACCGAAACAATTTCTGTTTGAGTGAGAACTTGTCCGCCTAGCTCAGCGATTTTTTTATCCAAGGCTTCGATAATGGTACGAGACTTGTCACTAGCAGGAAAGACGCGGCCGTGGTCTTCGACCTTAAGTTTAACACCATTTTCTGTAAAAAAGTTAATGATATCATGGTTATCAAACTGAGAGAAGACACTGTAAAGAAAGCGTCCGTTCCCAGGGATTCCAGCTAGTAGGTCATCTAGAGTTCCGTTGTTGGTTACATTGCAACGTCCCCCACCAGTCCCAGCTAATTTTTTTCCAAGTTTCCGATTTTTTTCGATGAGGAGAGTTTTCTGTCCATAAAAGCTACTGGAAATTGTAGCCATCATGCCAGCAGGACCTCCACCGATGACGATAGTATCAAAATGTTTCATAGCTCTATTGTACCACAAAAAAACAAGAGATGAAGTCACCTCTTGTCAAGAATACAATTAATCAATTTCATATCCCATCAGCAAACCACCATCTTCTGCATAAAAACTGCAGAGACCTGATGTCGGTAGAATCTTGATATCCGCTTGTGGGAAGGTTTCACGGATTCGCTCTGAAAGCTGTTGGCAACATTTCTCGTTATTGCGTTGGGCCATGACAATACGACCACCAGCATATCCTGCTTTTACTAACTCATCATAGGCAGCTTGAACTGATTTCTTTGAACCTCGTGCTTTTTGCAGCAATTCGAGAGTTCCAGTTTCACTAGCTTCTCCGACCATACGGATGTTGAGAAGGCCAACGACCGTACCGATAAGTTTGCTCAAACGGCCGTTTTTCACCAAGTTATCGACCTTTGCTAGAACAAAGAGCAACTTGGTTTTTTCTTGATAAGCTGTGATAGCTTCAACCACTTCTTCAAAAGACAAGCCCTGGTCAATCAAGTCATTTAATTTTTCTACGAGCAAGTCAACCTCACCGCCAGCAGACAAACTATCAATCACATGAATCTTAGTATCAGGATGGTCTTCCAGATAAATATTCTTAGCCAGTTGAGCACTATTGTGACTACCAGAAAGAGTGCCAGTGATGGTTACTAGGAAAATGTTTTTGGCACCTTCAAATGCTCGCAAATAATCATCTGGGCTTGGACAGGCTGATTTTGAAGCTTCTGCGGTTGCATACATGGTTTTCATCATTTGGTCAATGTTAAGACTAGCATCATCAACAAAGACCTGATCAGCTACTTGAATGGTTAAGGGGACACTTACAAAGGTCGTGTCAATAGCTGGTGTTGCCAGCTGACGATAATCACAACCAGAGTCAGTAATAATCTTCCAAGTCATAGAAATTCTCCATCTTTGTCAGTTATACATTGACAAAGGTTCTGTCTTTTTTTACAATTATATCATGAAAGCCCTTGAAACAAAAGCCTCATCCGTCTGTTGTGACAAGTAGAAAGAAAATGTTATGTCTGAACGTAGAATCTCTGAAAAATCTCTTGAAAATCTCAGAAAATCAAACCAAGAATCCAATTTATTAACCAGAGAAGCCCTTGAAACAGCCCTCTTACAACTCTTGGAAAAAAAGGACTTGACCAAGATTAGTATTTCTGAATTGGTCAAACGTGCAGGCGTTTCGCGTGCGGCCTTTTATCGTAATTATGATTCCAAAGAGGAGATTTTAGAAAGTGTCTTTAAACGAACTGTCCACAATATTATGGAACAGCTGCATCATTACGATCTAAAGACAGACCTTTATCTGGTCTGGGTTCACCTTTTCCGAGAGGCAAGAAAAGAAGCAAGAGTGATTCAACTGGCCTTAGATTACCATCTGGAAAAAATCTTTGTCCAAGCCATGCAGGAATTTCTAGAAAAATACCATGGAAAATCAAAAGGTGTTAGCTCTTATCTTCATTCCTTCTGGAGCTCGGCCATCGTCTCTGTCCTCTTAAAATGGATCAAGGATGGCATGAAGGTACCAGCTGAAAAGATTGCAGACTTACGGTTACCATTTTTTAAAAAATAGAGAAAACGGAGAAGAGAGATGATTGAAAAAAGACTAGCCTGGGATGAGTATTTTGCAGCTCAAGCTCTACTAATTGCCAATCGTTCCACTTGTAAACGTGCCAAAGTGGGCGCAATTCTGGTAAAGGATAATAAGGTGATTTCCACTGGTTACAATGGTTCGGTGTCAGGGACTGAGCATTGTATTGACCATGAATGTCTGGTCATTGAAGGCCACTGTGTTCGTACCCTTCACGCTGAGGTTAATGCCATTCTCCAAGGTGCAGAACGTGGTGTTCCTAAAGGCTTTACAGCCTATGTAACCCATTTTCCTTGTCTGAATTGCACGAAACAATTGCTGCAGGTAGGTTGTAAGCGCGTGGTTTATATCAACCAGTACCGAATGGATGACTATGCCCAATACCTTTATCAAGAAAAGGGAACAGAATTAACCCATCTACCACTTGAGACCGTACAGGAAGCTCTTAAAGAGGCAGATCTAATGTAAAAATTATCAAAAATAAATGGTTTAGAAAGATTTTTAAACCATTTTTTGGTATAATAAGAAGAATAAATTGAAAGAAGGAATTCCAAAAATGGGAAAAATTGAAGTTATTAATCATCCACTGATTCAACACAAATTGTCAATCTTGCGTCGTACAGATACTTCTACAAAAGCTTTTCGTGAGCTAGTAGATGAGATTGCAATGTTGATGGGGTATGAAGTACTTCGTGATCTTCCACTAGAAGATGTGGAAATCGAAACACCAATTACAAAAACAGTTCAAAAACAATTGGCAGGTAAGAAATTGGCCATCGTTCCAATCTTGCGTGCAGGTATCGGGATGGTCGATGGACTCTTGAGCTTGGTTCCAGCTGCTAAGGTTGGTCACATCGGTATGTACCGTGATGAAGAAACACTTCAACCAGTTGAGTACTTGGTGAAATTGCCTGAAGATATTGACCAACGTCAAATTTTTGTCGTAGACCCAATGTTGGCAACAGGTGGCTCAGCAATCTTGGCTGTTGATTCTCTTAAAAAACGTGGCGCATCAAATATCAAATTTGTCTGCCTTGTATCTGCTCCAGAAGGTGTAAAAGCCCTTCAAGAAGCTCATCCAGATGTAGAAATCTTTACAGCAGCCTTGGATGAACACTTGAACGAACACGGTTATATCGTTCCAGGTCTTGGGGATGCTGGAGACCGCTTGTTCGGTACGAAATAAAATTAAAAGAAGATTGACTTGGAAAAGAATTTTCCAGTCACGAAAGGAGGTTGAATTTTTGTTTCTGTCTAATGAAAACAGAGCAAAAATTTGACCTTTTTTGACCAAGATATTATAATGGTCTTATCTTCAGTCATTTGACAAACAAAATTAAAATTCAAAAGGAGAAATAAATGATTCCTGTAGTTATTGAACAAACAAGTCGTGGAGAACGTTCTTACGATATTTACTCACGTCTTCTCAAAGACCGCATCATTATGCTGACAGGTCCAGTTGAAGACAATATGGCTAACTCTGTTATTGCCCAATTGCTTTTCTTGGATGCCCAAGATAGTACAAAAGATATTTACCTTTATGTCAATACACCTGGTGGTTCCGTTTCAGCTGGTTTGGCAATCGTTGATACTATGAACTTTATCAAGGCAGATGTCCAAACCATCGTTATGGGAATGGCTGCATCTATGGGGACTGTTATTGCATCAAGTGGAGCAAAAGGCAAACGTTTCATGCTTCCAAATGCTGAGTACATGATTCACCAACCAATGGGTGGTACTGGTGGCGGTACGCAACAGACAGATATGGCTATCGCTGCAGAACACTTGCTCAAAACTCGTAATACTTTGGAAAAAATCTTGGCTAAAAATTCAGGTCAGTCAATCGAAAAAGTCCACGCAGATGCAGAACGCGATAACTGGATGAGTGCCCAAGAAACACTTGAATATGGCTTCATTGATGAAATCATGGCTAACAATTCATTAAACTAATGATTAAAAAAGGCAAACTCGACTGGGTTTGCTTTTTTTGGTATAATAGGGAGAGATTTCTTAGAAAGAGGATTTATCATGTTTGAAAAAGTCAATCGATCTGGCTTGATTATCTATCTTTACTATAATCGGGATGCCAAAAAACTGCAGGATTATGGAGATGTTACCTATCATTCCAAGAAACATCGCTACTTGCAGCTCTATGTTGCAACTGAGAATTTAGAGAGCGTAGTTGAGAGATTAGGTAAGGAAAGATTTATCAAAAAAGTTAGAGTTTGCCATATCCAAGAGCTGGAAACACCCTTTGTGGGCAATCTTTATCGAGAGGAAAACGTTATCATCGAAAAAGTTCAAGAAAAGTGTTGACAATTTTCTGATAATTCGGTATATTCTTAACATGCTATTTATTTAAGAAATAAGGAGACAAAAAAGATGAAGAAAAAATTTGCCCTATCGTTTGTGGCGCTTGCAAGTGTAGCACTTCTTGCGGCCTGTGGAGAAGTGAAGTCAGGAGCGTCAAATGCTGCTGGTAACTCAGTAGATGAGAAGACAATCAAAATCGGATTTAACTTTGAAGAAACTGGTGCCGTCGCAGCCTACGGAACATCTGAACAAAAAGGTGCCCAACTTGCTGTTGATGAAATCAATGCAGCAGGTGGTATCGATGGAAAACAAATCGAAGTAGTTGATAAAGATAACAAGTCTGAAACAGCGGAGGCTGCTTCAGTTACAACTAACCTTGTAACCCAATCTAAGGTATCAGCAATCGTAGGACCTGCGACATCTGGTGCCACTGCAGCTGCGGTAGCTAACGCTACAAAAGCAGGTGTTCCCTTGATTTCGCCAAGTGCGACTCAAGATGGATTGACTAAAGGTCAAGATTACCTCTTTATTGGAACTTTCCAAGATAGTTTCCAAGGAAAAATTATCGCAAACTATGTTACTGAAAAATTAAATGCTAAGAAAGTTGTTCTTTACACTGACAATGCCAGCGACTATGCTAAAGGTATTGCTAAATCTTTCCGCGAATCATACAAGGGTGAAATCGTTGCAGATGAAACTTTCGTAGCAGGTGATACAGACTTCCAAGCAGCCCTTACAAAAATGAAAGGGAAAGACTTTGATGCTATCGTTCTTCCTGGTTACTACACTGAAGCCGGTAAAATTGTAAACCAAGCCCGTGGTATGGGAATTGAAAAACCAATCGTTGGTGGTGATGGATTTAACGGTGAAGAATTTGTACAACAAGCAACTCCTGAAAAAGCATCAAACATCTACTTTATCTCAGGCTTCTCAACTACTGTAGAAGTTTCAGCTAAAGCAAAAGCCTTCCTTGACGCTTACCGTGCTAAGTACAATGAAGAGCCATCAACATTTGCAGCCTTGGCATATGATTCAGTTCACCTTGTAGCAAACGCAGCAAAAGGTGCTAAAAATTCAGGTGAAATCAAGGACAATCTTGCTAAAACAAAAGACTTTGAAGGTGTAACTGGTAAAACAAGCTTCGATGCAGACCACAACACAGTCAAAACTGCCTACATGATGACCATGAACAATGGCAAGGTTGAAGCAGCAGAAGTTGTAAAACCATAATAGAAAAATGTTGAAATAGGGAATGAGCCTCGGACTCACTCCCTGTTTCGATGTTTAATACTCTTTGAAAATCTCTTCAAACTGCGTCAACGTCGCCTTGGATTATATATGTGACTGACTTCGTCAGTCTTATCTACAACCTCAAAGCAGTGCTTTGAGCAACCTGCGGCTAGTTTCCTAGTTTGCTCTTTGATTTTCATTGAGTATAAGAACCTATCAAAAATGAGGGAAAGACCTCTAACATTATAAATAGAAAGAGTGAATTTTATGCTCCAACAACTAGTAAATGGTTTGATTCTAGGTAGTGTTTATGCACTGTTAGCCCTAGGGTATACCATGGTTTACGGGATTATCAAGCTCATCAACTTCGCCCACGGTGATATTTATATGATGGGAGCCTTTATCGGTTATTTCTTAATTAATTCTTTCCAAATGAATTTCTTTGTAGCGCTTATTGTAGCTATGCTTGCGACAGCCATTCTTGGTGTCGTGATTGAATTTCTTGCTTATCGACCTTTGCGCCACTCTACTCGTATTGCTGTTTTGATCACAGCTATTGGGGTTTCTTTCCTATTGGAGTATGGTATGGTCTATCTGGTTGGTGCCAATACCCGTGCCTTCCCTCAAGCGATTCAAACAGTTCGCTATGATTTGGGACCAATTAGCCTGACCAATGTGCAGTTAATGATTTTGGCCATTTCCTTGATTTTGATGATTTTGTTACAAGTCATTGTCCAAAAGACTAAGATGGGAAAAGCCATGCGTGCAGTATCCGTAGATAGCGATGCGGCACAATTGATGGGGATCAATGTAAACCGTACTATCAGCTTTACCTTTGCTTTGGGTTCTGCTCTTGCGGGTGCAGCTGGTGTTCTGATTGCCCTCTATTATAACTCTCTTGAGCCTTTGATGGGGGTTACTCCAGGTCTTAAGTCATTCGTTGCCGCAGTACTTGGTGGTATTGGAATTATTCCTGGTGCGGCTCTAGGTGGTTTTGTGATTGGTCTATTGGAAACCTTTGCGACAGCCTTTGGAATGTCAGACTTCCGTGATGCCATTGTTTATGGAATCTTGTTGTTGATCTTGATTGTCCGCCCAGCTGGTATCCTTGGTAAAAATGTGAAAGAGAAGGTGTAAACGATGAAAGAAAATTTAAAAGTTAATATTCTATGGTTACTCCTTTTGTTAGCTGGCTATGGCTTGATTAGTGTACTGGTTTCAGTCGGAGTACTCAATCTATTCTATGTACAGATTTTACAACAAATTGGAATTAATATTATTCTAGCTGTGGGTCTTAACCTAATCGTTGGTTTTTCAGGACAATTTTCACTTGGGCATGCTGGTTTCATGGCGATTGGTGCTTATGCCGCTGCTATTATTGGATCTAAATCACCAACCTACGGTGCCTTCTTTGGAGCTATGATTTTAGGTGCTTTGCTTTCAGGAGCAGTTGCCTTGCTTGTCGGAATTCCAACCCTGCGCTTGAAGGGTGACTACTTAGCTGTTGCTACACTAGGTGTTTCTGAAATTATCCGTATCTTTATCATCAATGGTGGAAGCCTTACAAACGGTGCGGCAGGTATCTTGGGGATTCCAAACTTTACAACTTGGCAAATGGTATACTTCTTTGTCGTGATTACAACCATTGCAACCTTGAACTTCTTGCGTAGCCCAATTGGTCGTTCAACCCTCTCCGTTCGTGAGGATGAAATCGCTGCTGAGTCAGTTGGGGTTAATACGACGAAAATTAAAATTATCGCCTTCGTCTTTGGTGCTATTACTGCAAGTATTGCAGGGTCACTTCAGGCAGGATTTATCGGTTCAGTTGTACCGAAAGATTACACTTTTATCAACTCAATCAACGTTTTGATCATTGTTGTATTTGGTGGACTTGGTTCCATTACAGGTGCCATTGTTTCAGCTATAGTTCTGGGAATTTTGAATATGCTTCTCCAAGATGTTGCTAGCGTGCGTATGATTATTTACGCTTTGGCCTTGGTATTGGTAATGATTTTCAGACCAGGTGGACTCCTTGGAACATGGGAATTGAGCCTATCACGATTCTTTAAAAAATCTAAGAAGGAGGAACAAAACTAATGGCATTACTTGAAGTAAAACAGTTAACCAAACATTTTGGCGGTCTAACAGCTGTTGGAGATGTGACTCTTGAATTGAATGAAGGAGAACTGGTTGGACTAATCGGTCCAAATGGAGCTGGGAAAACGACCCTTTTCAACCTCTTGACGGGTGTTTATGAGCCAAGTGAGGGAACAGTAACCTTAGATGGTCACCTTTTGAATGGAAAGTCACCTTATAAGATTGCTTCTTTGGGACTTGGACGTACATTCCAAAATATCCGTCTCTTTAAAGATTTAACAGTTTTGGACAATGTTTTGATTGCCTTTGGCAACCATCACAAACAACATGTTTTTGCTAGTTTCTTACGCTTACCAGCTTTTTACAAGAGTGAAAAAGAATTAAAGGCTAAAGCATTGAAATTGTTGAAAATCTTTGATTTAGATGGGGATGCAGAAACGCTTGCTAAAAACCTTGCCTACGGACAGCAACGTCGTTTGGAAATTGTTCGTGCCCTTGCTACGGAACCTAAAATTCTCTTTTTAGATGAACCAGCAGCAGGTATGAACCCACAGGAAACAGCGGAATTGACTGAGTTAATTCGTCGTATCAAAGATGAATTTAAAATTACAATCATGTTGATTGAACACGATATGAATCTGGTCATGGAAGTAACAGAACGTATCTACGTACTTGAATACGGTCGTTTGATTGCTCAAGGAACTCCAGACGAAATTAAGACCAATAAACGCGTTATCGAAGCTTATCTAGGAGGTGAAGCCTAATGTCGATGTTAAAAGTTGATAATCTTTCTGTACATTACGGTATGATCCAAGCAGTCCGTGATGTAAGCTTTGAAGTGAATGAAGGAGAAGTCGTTTCCCTTATCGGTGCCAATGGTGCAGGTAAGACAACTATTCTCCGTACCTTGTCTGGTTTGGTTAGACCAAGTTCTGGAAAGATTGAATTTTTAGGTCAAGAAATCCAAAAAATGCCGGCTCAGAAAATCGTAGCAGGTGGCCTTTCACAAGTTCCAGAAGGACGCCACGTTTTCCCTGGCTTGACAGTTATGGAAAATCTTGAAATGGGAGCTTTCTTAAAGAAAAATCGTGAAGAAAATCAAGCTAATTTGAAGAAAGTTTTCTCACGCTTTCCTCGTCTTGAAGAACGGAAGAACCAGGATGCAGCCACTCTTTCAGGAGGGGAACAACAAATGCTTGCCATGGGACGAGCTCTTATGTCAACCCCAAAACTTCTTCTTTTAGATGAACCATCAATGGGACTTGCCCCAATCTTTATCCAAGAAATTTTTGATATCATTCAAGATATCCAGAAACAAGGAACGACCGTCCTCTTGATTGAACAAAATGCCAATAAAGCGCTCGCAATCTCTGACCGAGGCTATGTACTGGAAACAGGAAAAATCGTCCTATCAGGAACAGGAAAAGAACTAGCCTCATCAGAAGAAGTCAGAAAAGCATATCTAGGTGGCTAAAAAGGTCCGGGGGACCTTTTTAGTCGTCGGATGAAGATTGCGAAGCAATCATCAAATCCAGTGGATTGTTTTAGTCGGTGGATGAGGATTACGAAGTAATCATCATTATAGCCCAGTGGACCTTTTTAGTCGGCATATTTAGATTGCAAACAAATCTTCATCTACATTAAAAGGTTAATTTCTAATAATTGAAAAAATCGAATGAAAGGTATCTTACCTTCATTCATAGAGCTCGATTTTAGAGCTCTTTTTGCTAGCTTATTCATACTTTTCTGAATTTTGAAAAAGAAATGTAAGCGTTTGATAGATTTACAAAAAGATTGTATAATAGGGATAAGAATAGAAAAGGAGAAGTCTCATGGCAGTTAAAGATTTTATGACCCGCAAGGTAGTGTATATTAGTCCAGATACAACAGTATCTCATGCAGCAGATTTGATGAGAGAGCAAGGATTGCACCGTTTGCCTGTTATCGAAAATGATCAATTGGTTGGTTTGGTGACTGAGGGAACCATTGCCCAAGCTAGTCCATCCAAGGCAACAAGTCTTTCTATCTATGAGATGAATTATCTTCTAAATAAGACAAAAGTAAAAGATGTCATGATCCGCGATGTTGTCACTGTTTCAGGCTATGCCAGTCTAGAGGATGCAACTTATTTGATGTTGAAAAACAAGATTGGTATTCTTCCTGTCGTAGATAATCATCAAGTATACGGAGTTATTACGGACCGTGACGTTTTCCAAGCCTTTCTTGAAATTGCTGGTTATGGAGAAGAAGGAATTCGTGTGCGCTTTGTTACGGAAAATGAAATCGGCGTTCTTGGTAAGATTGTTTCTTTGATTGTAGAAGAAAATTTGAATATCTCCCATACCGTCAATATTCCACGTAAGGATGGTAAGGTGATTATCGAAGTGCAAATCGATGGCTCAGTTGATTTGCCAGCCTTAAAGCAAAAATTTGAATCTGAAAATATTCAAGTAGAAGAGATTAGTCGCACTTCTGCGAAAGTTCTATAAGAAGGGAAGCCGAAAGGCTTCTTTTTCATGAAAAGGGGGTTAGAGCAAAAGATGGAAAGAAATGAGAGAATATGGTATAATAAAACGATACAAAAAAGGAGTATTTATGGACATTTCAGAAATTCGTCAGAAAATTGACGCAAATCGTGAAAAATTAGCTTCTTTCAGGGGGTCTCTTTGACCTCGAAGGCTTAGAGGAAGAGATTGCCATCTTAGAAAACAAGATGACAGAACCTGATTTTTGGAACGATAATATCGCGGCCCAAAAAACGTCGCAAGAATTAAATGAATTAAAAAACACCTATAACACTTTCCACAAAATGGAAGAGTTGCAGGATGAAGTTGAAATTTTATTGGACTTTTTAGCTGAAGATGAGTCTGTGCATGAAGAATTGGTAACGCAGTTAGCCGAACTTGATAAGATGATGGCTAGTTACGAGATGACCCTTCTCTTGTCAGAACCTTATGACCATAATAATGCCATCTTGGAAATCCATCCAGGATCTGGTGGTACAGAGGCGCAGGACTGGGGTGATATGTTGCTTCGTATGTATACTCGTTATGGTAATGCTAAAGGCTTTAAAGTAGAAGTCTTGGATTATCAAGCAGGTGATGAGGCTGGTATCAAGTCAGTAACTTTATCATTTGAAGGACCTAACGCCTATGGCCTTCTCAAGTCGGAAATGGGTGTGCACCGTCTGGTGCGAATCTCGCCATTTGATTCTGCCAAACGTCGCCATACCTCTTTTACATCTGTAGAAGTGATGCCTGAGTTGGATGATACCATCGAAGTGGAAATCCGTGAAGATGACATCAAGATGGACACCTTCCGTTCAGGTGGAGCTGGTGGACAAAACGTCAATAAAGTTTCAACAGGTGTACGTTTAACACACATTCCTACGGGAACTGTCGTCCAGTCAACGGTCGATCGTACCCAATATGGAAATAGAGATCGTGCTATGAAGATGTTACAGGCCAAACTCTATCAAATGGAGCAAGAAAAGAAAGCCGCGGAAGTCGATTCCCTCAAGGGTGAGAAAAAAGAAATCACATGGGGAAGCCAAATCCGTTCTTATGTTTTCACACCATATACTATGGTAAAAGATCACCGAACTAGCTTTGAAGTTGCACAAGTAGATAAGGTTATGGATGGAGATCTAGATGGTTTTATCGATGCCTATCTCAAGTGGCGCATCAGCTAAGATAGAAAGGAACTCACATGTCAATTATTGAAATGAGAGATGTCGTCAAAAAATACGACAACGGAACGACTGCCCTACGTGGTGTTTCGGTAAGCGTTCAACCGGGAGAATTTGCTTACATTGTAGGACCTTCAGGAGCAGGGAAGTCAACCTTCATTCGTTCTCTGTATCGTGAAGTAAAAATCGATAAAGGAAGTCTTTCAGTTGCTGGTTTTAATCTGGTTAAGATTAAAAAGAAAGATGTCCCACTTCTACGTCGTAGTGTTGGGGTTGTCTTCCAAGATTATAAACTGTTACCAAAGAAAACCGTTTATGAAAATATTGCTTATGCAATGGAAGTTATTGGTGAGAGTCACCGTAATATCAAAAAACGGGTGATGGAAGTTTTAGACTTGGTTGGATTGAAGCATAAGGTTCGTTCTTTCCCAAATGAACTTTCAGGGGGAGAACAACAGCGGATTGCAATTGCGCGTGCTATTGTAAACAATCCAAAAGTATTGATAGCCGATGAACCAACAGGAAACTTGGATCCAGATAATTCATGGGAAATCATGAATTTATTGGAACGCATCAATCTCCAAGGTACAACTGTCTTGATGGCTACCCACAACAGTCAGATTGTAAATACCTTGCGCCACCGTGTCATTGCCATTGAAAATGGCCGTGTCGTTCGTGACGAAGCTAAAGGAGAATATGGATACGATGATTAGTAGATTTTTTCGTCATTTATTTGAATCATTAAAAAGTTTGAAACGAAATGGCTGGATGACAGTAGCAGCTGTCAGTTCGGTTATGATTACTTTGACACTTGTTGCTTTGTTTGCATCTGTTATTTTCAATACAGCGAAACTAGCTACAGATATTGAAAATAATGTCCGAGTAATGGTATACATTCGTAAGGATGTAGCTGATAATAGTGAGACTATTGAAAAAGAAGGTCAAACTGTTACAAATAACGACTACCATAAGGTATATGATGCTTTGAAAGGTATGTCAACCGTTAAAAGTGTTACTTTTTCAAGTAAGGAAGAACAATATGAAAAATTAACTGAGACAATGGGGGACAACTGGAAAATCTTTGATGGTGACGCCAATCCTCTCTATGATGCATATATTGTAGATACTAACACACCAAGTGATGTAAAGACAGTAGCGGAAGAGGCTAAGAAAATTGAAGGTGTATCAGAAGTTCAAGATGGTGGTGCTAATACAGAACGCTTGTTTAAGTTAGCCTCATTTATTCGTGTCTGGGGACTAGTTATTGCGGGCCTCTTGATTTTCATAGCAGTCTTCTTGATTTCTAATACCATTCGTATTACAATTATTTCCCGCAGTCGAGAAATTCAAATTATGCGCTTGGTTGGGGCTAAGAATAGCTATATCAGAGGACCATTCCTACTTGAAGGGGCTTTCATCGGATTACTTGGAGCAACCCTTCCATCGGTTTTAGTACTAGTTGTTTATCAAATGGTTTACCAATCGGTTAATAAGTCATTAGTAGGTCAAAACCTTTCTATGATTTCACCAGAAGTATTCAGTCCACTGATGATTGCCTTATTGTTTGTCATTGGAATTTTTATCGGTTCAATTGGATCAGGAATTTCAATGCGACGTTTCTTAAAGGTTTGATAGCACATCGTCAAAATATTATTATAATAATACAAATATAAAAAAAGGAAGTATAAAAACTTTCTTTTTTTCTTAATTTTTTTAATAAAAGCCTTTACAAAAAAATTTAAAGTGGTATAATGAATACATAGTTAAGTGCAAACGTTTTCGTAAAACGTTTGCCTAAATAAAAATAAAGGAGATTTGAATGATGAAAGATACATTCAAAAATGTCTTGTCTTTCGAATTTTGGCAAAAATTCGGTAAGGCTTTGATGGTGGTTATCGCGGTTATGCCGGCTGCTGGTTTGATGATTTCAATCGGTAAGTCTATCGTGATGATTAACCCAACCTTTGCACCACTCGTTATTACTGGTGGTGTACTAGAGCAAATCGGTTGGGGAGTTATAGTTAACCTTCATATCTTGTTCGCCCTCGCTATTGGAGGAAGCTGGGCTAAGGAACGCGCTGGTGGTGCGTTTGCGGCAGGTCTTGCCTTTATCCTAATCAATCGTATCACTGGTACAATCTTTGGTGTATCAGGCGATATGTTGAAAAATCCAGATGCTATGGTCACAACTCTCTTTGGTGGTTCAATCAAAGTTGCTGATTACTTCATTAGTGTTATGGAAGCCCCAGCACTTAACATGGGTGTCTTCGTAGGGATTATTTCTGGTTTTATTGGAGCAACTGCTTACAATAAATACTATAACTTCCGTAAGCTTCCTGATGCACTTTCATTCTTTAACGGAAAACGTTTTGTACCGTTTGTAGTTATTCTTCGTTCAATAATTGCTGCAATTGTACTTTCAGCTTTCTGGCCACTTGTGCAAACTGGTATCAATAGCTTTGGTATCTGGATTGCTAACTCACAAGAAACTGCTCCAATCCTTGCACCATTCTTGTATGGTACATTGGAACGTTTGCTCTTGCCATTTGGTCTTCACCACATGTTGACTATCCCAATGAACTACACAGCTCTTGGTGGTACTTATGAAGTCTTAACTGGTGCAGCAAAAGGTAGCCAAGTATTTGGTCAAGATCCACTTTGGCTTGCATGGGTAACAGACCTTGTAAACCTTAAAGGTACTGATGCTACTCAATATCAACACTTGTTAGATACAGTACATCCAGCTCGTTTCAAAGTTGGACAAATGATCGGTTCATTCGGTATCTTGATGGGTGTCATCGTTGCTATCTACCGTAATGTCGATGCTGACAAGAAACATAAATACAAAGGTATGATGATTGCGACAGCTCTCGCAACATTCTTGACAGGGGTTACTGAACCAATCGAATACATGTTCATGTTCGTCGCAACACCTATGTATCTTGTTTACTCACTTGTTCAAGGTGCTGCCTTCGCTATGGCTGACGTCGTGAACCTACGCATGCACTCATTTGGTTCAATCGAGTTCTTAACTCGTACACCTATTGCGATTAGTGCTGGTATCGGTATGGATATCGTTAACTTTATTTGGGTAACAGTTCTCTTTGCCGTAATCATGTACTTTATCGCAAACTTCATGATTCAAAAATTCAACTATGCAACTCCAGGACGTAACGGAAACTACGAAACTGCTGAAGGTTCAGAAGAAGCTAGCAGCGAAGTGAAAGTTGCAGCAGGTTCTCAAGCTGTAAACATTATCAACCTTCTTGGTGGACGTGCAAACATCGTTGATGTTGATGCATGTATGACTCGTCTTCGTGTAACTGTTAAAGATGCTGACAAAGTCGGTGATGCAGAACAATGGAAAGCAGAAGGAGCTATGGGTCTTGTCATGAAAGGACAAGGAGTTCAAGCTATCTACGGTCCAAAAGCAGACGTATTGAAATCTGATATCCAAGATATCCTTGATTCAGGTGAAATCATTCCTGAAACTCTTCCAAGTCAAATGACAGAAGCGCAACAAAATACTGTTCAATTCAAAGGTCTTACTGAGGAAGTTTACTCAGTAGCAGACGGTCAAGTTATTGCTTTGGAACAAGTAAAAGATCCAGTATTTGCGCAAAAAATGATGGGTGACGGATTTGCTGTAGAACCTGCAAATGGAAACATTGTATCTCCAGTTTCAGGTACTGTATCAAGCATCTTCCCTACAAAACATGCTCTTGGTCTTGTGACTGAAGCAGGTCTTGAAGTACTTGTTCACATTGGTTTGGACACAGTAAGTCTTGAAGGAAAACCATTTACAGTTCATGTAACTGAAGGACAAAAAGTTGTAGCAGGTGATCTTCTTGTTACAGCTGACTTGGATGCTATCCGTGCAGCAGATCGTGAAACTTCAACAGTGGTTGTCTTCACAAATGCTGAAGCTATTAAATCAGTTAAATTAGAACAAACAGGTTCTCTTGCAGCTAAAACAGCAGTTGCTAAAGTAGAATTGTAATATACTTGAGGTTGGAAGCTGTTTTCCAACCTCTTGTTTTAGGAGAAAAGCATGAAATTTTTAACACTCAATACTCATAGCTGGATGGAAAAAGAAGCCGAGGAAAAATTCCAGCTTTTGCTTGAAGATATTCTTGATAAAGACTATGATTTGATTTGTTTCCAAGAAATCAATCAGGAGATTACCTCGCCTAAGGTAGAGGTTAATGACCTTTATCAAGCTTTGCCAGCAGCTGAGCCTATTCACCAAGACCATTATGTTAGACTTTTGGTTGAAAAGTTGTCAGAGCAAGGGAAAGATTACTACTGGACTTGGGCCTATAACCATATCGGTTATGATCGTTACCATGAAGGTGTGGCTATCTTGTCTAAAACACCTATTGAAGCCAGAGAAATTTTGGTTTCAGATGTGGATGATCCAACAGACTATCATACACGCCGTGTTGCCTTGGCTGAAACTGTAGTTGATGGTAAGGAGCTTGCAGTTGCCAGTGTCCACCTTTCTTGGTGGGATAAAGGTTTCCAAGAAGAATGGGCACGATTTGAGGCAGTATTGAAAGAATTGGACAAGCCACTTTTGCTAGCTGGAGATTTCAACAACCCAGCTGGTCAGGAAGGTTACCAAGCTATTTTAGCTAGTCCATTAGGCTTACAAGACGCATTTGAAGTTGCTCAAGAGAAAAGTGGTAGCTATACTGTTCCACCTGAAATTGATGGATGGAAAGGGAACACAGAACCCCTTCGAATCGATTATGTCTTTACTACCAAAGAGTTAACGGTGGAAAATTTACATGTCGTATTTGATGGTAACAAGAGTCCACAAGTGAGTGATCACTATGGCTTGAGTGCTATTTTAAGCTGGAAATAATAACTGATACTCTTCGAAAATCTCTTCAAACCACGTCAACGTCGCCTTGCCGTATAGATGTTACTGACTTCGTCAGTTCTATCTGCAACCTCAAAACAGTGTTGTGAGCAACCTGCGGCTAGTTTCCTAGTTTGCTCTTTGATTTTCATTGAGTATGAAAAGAGGGTGGGATTATAAAATTCCAGCCTTTTTCTGACTAGAGAAGCTACTGGAAATAGCTTAAATAAGTGAGGCTACTGAAATGGAATAAAATATGGTATAATTGGTAAGATAGATAGAATCGAGGATATTATGTCATTTACGAAATTTCAATTTAAAAACTATATTAGAGAAGCCTTGGAGGAGTTAAAATTTACAACTCCTACAGAGGTGCAAGATAAGTTGATTCCGATTGTTTTGGCAGGTCGTGACCTGGTCGGTGAGTCAAAAACAGGTTCGGGTAAGACTCACACTTTCTTGTTACCGATTTTCCAGCAATTAGATGAAGCCAGCGATAGTGTTCAAGCAGTCATTACTGCACCGAGCCGTGAATTAGCTACTCAAATTTACCAAGCAGCCCGTCAGATTGCAGCCTACTCAGAGGTGGAAGTTCGTGTGGTTAATTATGTGGGTGGTACAGATAAGGCTCGCCAGATTGAGAAATTGGCAAGCAATCAGCCTCATATTGTTATTGGAACACCTGGCCGTATCTATGACTTAGTTAAGTCTGGTGACCTAGCTATTCACAGGGCTAGGACCTTTGTGGTTGATGAGGCAGATATGACCTTGGATATGGGATTCTTAGAAACTGTTGATAAGATTGCTGGCAGCCTTCCAAAAGACTTGCAATTCATGGTCTTCTCAGCGACTATTCCACAAAAACTGCAACCATTCTTGAAAAAATACTTATCAAATCCTGTTATGGAGAAAATCAAGACCAAAACGGTCATTTCTGATACCATTGATAATTGGTTGATTTCGACCAAGGGACGAGATAAGAATGCTCAAATTTACCAGTTGACTCAGTTGATGCAACCGTATTTGGCAATGATTTTTGTTAACACTAAAACGCGTGCTGATGAATTGCATGCTTACCTGACTGCTCAAGGCTTGAAGGTGGCAAAAATCCATGGGGATATTGCCCCTCGTGAGCGCAAACGTATCATGAATCAAGTGAAAAATCTGGATTTTGAGTATATTGTCGCAACAGATTTGGCAGCGCGTGGAATTGACATTGAAGGTGTCAGCCATGTCATCAATGATGCCATTCCGCAAGACTTATCCTTCTTTGTGCACCGTGTTGGTCGTACTGGACGCAATGGCCTACCAGGTACAGCTATTACCCTTTACCAGCCAAGTGATGACTCGGATATCCGTGAGTTGGAGAAATTAGGAATTAAGTTTACTCCTAAGATGGTAAAAGATGGAGAATTTCAAGATACCTATGACCGTGACCGTCGTGCAAATCGTGAGAAAAAACAAGATAAGCTTGATATCGAAATGATTGGTTTAGTTAAAAAGAAAAAGAAAAAAGTTAAACCGGGTTATAAGAAGAAAATTCAATGGGCGGTTGATGAAAAACGCCGAAAGACCAAGCGCACTGAAAATCGTGCTCGCGGTCGTGCAGAGCGTAAAGCGAAACGCCAAACATTTTAATAGTAATTGTTGGAGTACTGAGCTCCAACTTTTTTATTTATGAAAGCGAAATATCTATATTGAAAGATCACATTAAAGACTGCAAATTGCGTTAAAAAATGATATAATGATGAAGTTATATAGTCCCGATAAGATGGTAGGCATTTATCACTAAGAGTTTTCCTATCAGTACTTTGTAATTCGCAAAGACTGACGTCTTCAAAGTAGTCGCTCGTCATTCTACGGTTGCCGCTATAGGGCGGTTATCCTATGCGCCTTACTAGCTTCAGAAATAAAAAATTATCGTTTTTATTTCTTTCGCGTCGTAACTCTTAGACTATAGAAATACCTATCAGTACTTTGTAACTCTATAACACTATTTTTAAGGGGGGACATTTTTATGTCAGAACGTAAATTATTCACGTCTGAATCTGTATCTGAGGGGCATCCAGATAAGATTGCAGACCAAATTTCAGATGCGATTTTGGATGCTATTTTAGCCAAAGATCCAGAAGCGCACGTTGCTGCTGAGACAGCTGTATACACTGGTTCCGTCCATGTTTTTGGTGAAATATCTACAAATGCCTATGTGGATATTAACCGTGTGGTTCGTGATACCATTGCAGAGATTGGCTACACTAATACAGAATATGGTTTTTCTGCTGAGACAGTGGGAGTCCATCCGTCACTTGTTGAGCAGTCACCAGATATTGCCCAAGGTGTTAACGAAGCCTTGGAGGTTCGTGGAAATGCAGACCAAGATCCATTGGACTTGATTGGAGCTGGAGACCAAGGGCTCATGTTTGGATTTGCAGTGGATGAAACAGAAGAGCTCATGCCATTACCAATTTCACTCAGTCATAAGTTGGTTCGTCGTCTGGCAGAACTTCGTAAGTCTGGGGAAATCAGTTATCTTCGCCCAGATGCAAAATCACAAGTTACAGTTGAGTATGATGAAAATGACCGTCCAGTACGTGTGGATACAGTTGTTATTTCAACTCAGCACGATCCAGAAGTCAGCAACGAACAAATTCACAATGATGTCATTAGCAAGGTTATCAAGGAAGTTATTCCAGCTTCTTACTTGGATGAGCAAACCAAATTCTTCATCAATCCAACTGGTCGCTTTGTAATCGGTGGACCTCAAGGGGATTCAGGTTTGACTGGTCGTAAGATCATCGTGGATACCTATGGTGGCTACTCTCGTCATGGTGGAGGTGCCTTCTCTGGTAAGGATGCGACTAAAGTGGACCGTTCAGCTTCTTATGCGGCTCGCTACATTGCCAAGAACATCGTTGCAGCAGGTTTGGCTAAGAAGGCAGAAGTGCAATTGGCCTATGCCATCGGTGTGGCCCAACCAGTTTCCGTTCGTATCGATACTTTCGGTACAGGAACAGTAGCTGAAAGCAAGCTTGAAAAAGCGGCTCGTCAAATCTTTGACCTTCGCCCTGCAGGGATTATCCAAATGCTGGATCTTAAACGTCCAATTTACCGTCAAACAGCGGCTTATGGACACATGGGACGTACAGATATTGACCTTCCATGGGAACGTTTGGACAAGGTAGATGCTTTGAAAGAAGCAGTCAAATAAAATTTTAAGAGGGGAACTTCCTCTCTTTTTAATATACTGTTTTCTCTAAAATCATTGAAATTATAGCCTGAATTTGATATGATGGTCTTATGGATAAAAGTAGAGCAAATCGTGTTGAATACGATAAAAAGAGAATCGGTTTAATAGCCCTAGTAGCTATCTTTTCAGTAAGTATTTGTGTCCTTGGAACGATGATTGGTTACAAAGTTTATACAAAAAAAAGTTTTGAACAAAAGATTGAATCTCTCAAAAAAGAGAAAGATGATCAATTGAGTGAGGAAAATCAGAAAGATCATTTTCGTAAGGGACAAGCTGAAGTGATTGCCTATTATCCTCTCCAAGGAGAACAAGTGATTTCGTCCGTAAAAGAAATCATGACACAGGATATCAAGAAAAATCTGGAAGACAAAGAAAATCTGGTTTTTTATTATACGGAAAAACAGGATTCGACTTTAAAAGGGATTGTTAACCGAAGTGTGATGAAACAAGTCTATGATTTAACTTGGTCAAAAGTTGAAGAGACTGAAAAAACTAGTCTGGCAAAAGTCCATTTGACAGAAGATGGCAAACTTTTTACACTTGATCAATTATTTTCAGATGCTAGTAAAGCCAAAGAAAAGCTGACAAAAGAACTGACTTCTTTCTTACAGGATAAGAAATTGGAGCAAGAAAAGGTCGATCAGCTTGTTAAAGGCTTCTCTGATCAAGACTTGTCTGCATGGAACTTTGATTATAAGGATAGCCAAATTATTCTTTATCCAAGTCAGGAAGTTGAAAATCTAGATGAGATTGCCTTGCCAGTATCTAGTTTCTTTGAGCTTATTCAGTCCTCATATTTGCTAGATAAGGATGCGGAACTTTATAAAGCTTATTTGGAGAAGAAAAATCGTAAAGTAGTAGCCTTGACTTTTGATGATGGACCAAATCCTGCAACAACAACTCAAGCATTAGATATTCTTTCTAAGTATGGAATTAAGGCTACTTTCTTTGTTTTAGGTAAGAATGTTGCTGGTAATGAAGAGATTTTGAAACGCATGAAATCGGATGGTCATGTCATTGGAAACCATAGTTGGAGCCATCCAGTTCTTTCAAAACTTTCGCTTGATGAAGCCAAAAAACAAATAACTGATACTGAGGCTGCACTAACTAAAGTGTTGGGTTCTAGTTCTAAGCTCATGCGTCCCCCTTATGGAGCCATTACAGACGACATTCGCAATAGCTTAGATTTGAGCTTTATTATGTGGAATGTGGATAGTCTGGATTGGAAGAGTAAAAATGAAGCAGCTATTTTGACAGAAATTCAGCGTCAAGTCAAGAATGGTTCTATTATTCTCATGCATGATATCCATGCTGAGACGGTACATGCTTTACCGAAGGTTATTGACTATTTGAAAGGGCAAGGTTATGACTTTGTAACAGTTCCAGAAATGCTTAATTCACGATTAAAATCACACGAATTATTCTATGACCGTAATCAGTAAGAAGGTTGCTGAAAGACCAGTTCAATAGTAAGTAATTTTTCAATAAAGAAATTTAGTCTTGTATCACTCAAGGCTAATTTTTTTATGTTTAAATCGTATGATATGATTAACATTACAATTTTGTTACAAAATATTTTTTTGATAGAATTTTCTGATAATTTAGTATATAATACTTTTAATTTAAATAAAAAGGAGTGATTTTATGGAAGATTGCAAAGATTTTTGTCATCAAAAGTACCAAATAGCAACGATTTTTCTGCTATCGGTCTTTGTATTCGGATTTACTTTCGCACAGGTTAGTGCCGATGAGGGAAAAATTGAAACATCCAATCAAGTTACACATGCAGTAACAATTAATAAATTAGATGATTCAAATAAGCTCGCACCGCCAGTCACGGCTGACAAGAATGCTCTAGATTCTCCTTCAAAGGAAAAAACAGAAGTGACAGAGTCATTAAAACAAGATGATTCTATAGAATATAGAGATAATAAGTCAGACAAGAATGTAATCACACAGAAAGAAAAGACTGCTATAAAAAGTGAAGAGAAGAAGGAAGAATCAGCAGTAAAAAGCAGTTCTTCTTCCGAAAGTTCACAATCACAGTCCTTATCTCAAAGCAGACATAAAGAAAAGCCAAATAGTATCTCCAGTAATGAAATGATTACTGTTCCTAAAACATGGGAAGAAGGATACAAAGGGGAAGGTACTGTAGTCGCTGTTATAGATTCAGGGCTTGATTTGAATCATGAGGTTCTGCGTATTTCTGATCCGTCAAAGGCGAAATTTAAAAATCAGAATGATATCGAAAAAGCTAAAAAGGCTGCTGGTATTGACTATGGGAAATGGTACAGTGACAAGGTAGTATATGCTTATGATTACTTTGATGGAACAGATAATATAAAAGAGGCTGAAAAAGAGTCTCATGGAATGCACGTTACTGGTATTGTAGCTGGAAATCCAGTTAATAAAGCTCCGAATTCTGAGAAGGTATATGGAGTTGCACCAGAAGCTCAAATAATATTTATGAGAGTTTTTTCAGACAGAGATAAAACTACAGCATCTACCTTTTATGTAAAAGCCATTGATGACGCAGTTGCGTTAGGTGCAGATGTGATCAATATGAGTTTGGGTGCAGGTGCGGGTTCAACGGTAGATGCAGGTTCAGATATTATTGAAGCAGTAAAAAGAGCACGCGCTAAAGGAGTATCTGTTGTTATTGCTGCTGGTAATAGCAATACTTTCGGTAGAGGTTTTTCACAACCATTAGCAGAAAATCCTGATTACGGACTGGTTGGAAATCCCTCTACAGTAGAAGATTCAATTTCTGTTGCTTCGATTAATAATAAAATTCTAACTACTGAAGTCTTTGAAGTAAAAGGTTTAGAAAATGATACTAAACTTGATTATGGTAAGTTTGATTTTAATAGACCTGAAGCAGAAAAAGATTTTGAAAAAGGGAAAGAATACGAATATGTAGCAGCGGGTATTGGTCGTGAAGAAGATTTTGCTAATATTGATGTAAGAGGCAAGTTAGCACTGATTCAACGTGGTAAAATCCATTTCTCTGATAAGATTAAAAATGCTCTTCAACACGGTGCAGCTGGAGTTTTAATTTATAACAACGTTGAAGGTGCAAATGTTAGTATGTCTGTTACAGGTGATGCTAAGAAAATCCCATCTGTCTTTATTTCAAAACATTATGGTGAAATTCTTAAATCTGGTCAGTATAAAATTGTCTTTAATCATAAGATGGATAATCGTAAATCAGATGTTGCAGACCAATTGTCAGATTTTTCAAGTTGGGGAGTTACAACAGATGGACAATTGAAACCAGATGTTACTGCACCTGGTGGGAATATCTATTCATCATTTAATGACAATAGTTATGGAAGTATCAGTGGAACAAGTATGGCGGCTCCTCATATAGCTGGTGTCGCAGCACTAGTCAAAGAATATTTAGCAAAGAAACATCCTGAATTATCAGCTAGTCAAATTTCAGAGATTGTAAAAGCTTTAATTATGTCTACTGCAAAACCACATTTTAATAAACAAACTGGAGCCTATACTTCTCCACGTCAGCAAGGTGCCGGTGTAGTTGACACGATGGCGGCAACCAGCACAGATCTATTTGTAACAGGTACAAATAACTATCCAAGTGTTACTCTTGGCAATGTTGGTGATAAATTTACCTTTGAAGTTACAATTCATAATATTTCTGACAAAGACCAAACATTGAAGATGCTTGTAAATACAAATACGGATGAAGTTAACGAAGGGAAATTCACTCTCCGTCCACGAAAACTAACTGAAACAGTCTGGCCTGAAGTAACTGTGAAAGCTCATAGTACGAAGACGGTAACAGTTAGAGTAGATACAAGTAAGTTTACTGAAGAACTTAGTAAAATAATGCCAAATGGTTATTTTCTAGAAGGATTTGTTAGATTTGTCAATCCTGCAGATGATGGTTCTGTTATTGGTTTACCATTTATGGGATTTAAGGGAGAATTCCAAAATCTACCTGCAATAGAAAAACCAATTTATAATTTGATT
Source organism: uncultured Streptococcus sp. (assembly GCF_963521255.1). Taxonomy (GTDB): domain Bacteria; phylum Bacillota; class Bacilli; order Lactobacillales; family Streptococcaceae; genus Streptococcus. The sequence goes on from NZ_CAUQTU010000002.1 coordinate 162,610, forward strand.
CAGGAAGGAAAAAGTGGATTTTACTCTAAAATTGATAAAGATAGTCCAGAAATTTCACCTTCGGACGATGCAACTTATTTAACAAGTTCTGAAAATGATTTAAATGTTTTAAAAGCAGAGCGTCAAGGAAATCGAGTGACTGTACTCGGAGTGAAACAAGATGCCGAAGGAAAATACCATCTTCAATTAGATGAAAAGGGGAACATCCGCCTTGCTATCTCACCAAACGATGATGGTAATAAAGATTCTGTTCAATTTAAAACTCTTGTTTATAGAAACTTGGTAAATCTTCGTGCAACAGTTTATGATTCTTCAGATACAACACATAGTAACCCTATTTGGAAAAGTCGTCCAACAGACCTTGTAAAAAATTATTTTGATGGCGATACTAGAAATCCAAGAAGTTACGTTCTAGATAAAACAGCTTGGGGAGGAAAAGATTCTAACGGAAATCGAGTCTCTGATGGAATTTATGACTATGTTATTAGTTATAAGCCAGATGTCCCTGGAGCTGAAGAACAATACACAACATTTAAAATTCAAATCGATACACAAAAACCTCTGATTACTTCGGGATATATTCGTTCTCAAAAAGATCAAGAACAATTTATAGCTCGTAAACCTCAGGATGTAGGAAATGGGGGAATTCTTTTAGAAAAAGTCTTTTATATTCGTCCTTCTGAAAATAGAGAATCGACAGATTCAGAAATCGAACAGTATCAAATTATCAAACAAAATGAAGATGGTAGTTATACACTTCCTAAGAACATTGATAAATCGAAAATCTTCTATTATGTGGAAGACTTTGCGGGAAATGTAGACTTTATATCTCTAAAAAATCTTGTAGGTGAAGAAAATAGTGGCCGTGTAAAAATTGCTATATTAAATAATAAAACAAAGAGTGAGATTGATACGACTTATGTTTATCGCATTAAAAATAGTGAAGGCCAATATGTAACTGTTGATAAATCAAAAGATATTAATTTCTTGAAATTTGGACATTATGTTGCAGAAATTTTTAGCTATGACCGTACAGAGTTGAAATTTGTGAGTGCCTTATCTAAGGAATTTGATTTAACGAAAGAAAATAGTTTTCAAACTATTACCTTCTTGGCTAACAAAATGAAATATGCCCCAGTAACGGTTGGCTTTAATCAAGCTGTTCCTGGAACTACAACGATTACTTTGGTAGGTGAAGACGGTCAGAGTCAAGTCTTGCCAGCTGAAACATATGGTAAACATTCTTATGGTAAGAAAGTGGTTCCTGGTGAATATAAGGTTCTTGTAAATCTGTCAAACGGTTATGAATTACTTGATAATCTTCAACCATTTAAAGTTCTGTTTGGTCAAAATAATGTTTTGTCACTTTCAGTTGTTTCTAAGTTAGCCTTGATTGCAGCTTTAAATAAACAAATGGAAGTAGTTAAAACTCCAAGATATTATAATACAAAACAGAATTTAAAAGAGATGTTTGACCAAAGTGTCAAAGATGCGCAACTAGCATTGGGAAGTAAACTTAACCAAGATAAAATTGACCAAATTGTTAAGGCTTTAGAGTCTGCTATGCAAACATTGGATGGTAAGGAATCTGATATCACATCATTGAAGAATGCCATTAAAGCATATGCTGAGACAGTTAAAAAAGGTAAATATATAAATTCTGATCAAGAACGCAAAGGTCAATATGATCGTGAATTTAAACTCTTAGCATTATTAATTACAAAAGATTTGATAACTCAAGATGAAATCGATCGTCTATTGACCACTTTCTTGAAAGCACAAGAACAGCTGAATGGGAAAGAAACAGATTTCATGAGCCTAAAAAATGTTATCGTGGATGAAGTGAAGTTCCAAGACAAAGATCCAAGATTTTTGACAGCTAGTAAAGAGGAGAAGGATGCATATAATCTTATTTTCAGCAAAGCTAAGCTACTTTTAGAAAATTCAGAAGCTAGTCAAGAAGAAATTAATGCAGTAATCAATGCTCTAAAAGAGACGACTGTAAAACTGAAGGCTAATAAAGTAGAGATTCCAACCAAACCAGTTGCACCAGTTAAGCCGGTTGATCCAACTAAAGAAGTTGCACCAGTTAATCCAACTAAACCAGTTGTACCAGTTAAGGCAGTTAATCCAGCTAAACAAGTTGCATCGATTAAGCCAGTTTCTCAAGTGCAACCTGTTAAATTAGTAAGTCACAATAGACAAGTCTCAACTATTAAGCCTTCAATTAGCAATGATAAAATTGAGAAAACTCCATCAATTATAGAAGCTAATCATGAGAATAAAACACTAGCTGGAAGTGGTCAACAAGTGCTTTTAGCTACAGTCAACAAAGAAGGAAAACAATTACCAGCCACTGGTGAGAATAACATGATTTCTATTATTCTAAGTATTTCTGGAATTTCTCTTTTATTGTCAGTTATTGGACTTGCATCTTTTTCAAAAAGTGAGTAGAGAATACTATACATCTTTCTATAGTTTTTGATTTACAGTATGTTACAATTCTGATATAATAGTCAGCAGGAAAGAAAGTCTTATGGCGTTCTTCAAGCGAGCTTGGGATAGTGGGAGCCAAGTAGGGCAAAATAAAGAACTGGCGCTTTCTGTAGTATTTTCAAAAACAATGAAGTAATAAATTAGGGTGGAACCGCGTTTCTGACGCCCCTAGTCGCAAGGCTTGGGTGTTGAAATTCGGTTCTTTTTGAATTCGTCTAATGCCTAAGTAGAAAGGAGCATAATGCTTAAAGGATCTTGTTTATGTAAAGCAGTGACCTACACTCTAGATGAGGAATTATCGGAATTAGTTTTTTGTCATTGCTCATTTTGTCGGAAAGCAACTGCGTCTGCCTATACAGTTAATGCTAAAGTTAGCAGTGAAAAGCTAGTATTGCATGGAAAAGAAAAGCTTGTTTCCTATAGTTCTTCTCCAGGAAAACAGCGCTATTACTGCCAGAACTGTCACAGTCAAATTTTCACTACTCAAGAAAATATACCAGAAGTTTGCGCTTTGAAGTTAGGAACAATAGATGAATGCGATCAGAATTTACAAACTGTTCCCAAACGTCATATTTTTCAGGACCCAGCTTTTTCGTGGTTGCTTGATAAATAAATTTAAAAAGATAATATGAATAAAAGGAGAAAACAATGTCTAAAAAATTGACTTTCCAGGAAATCATCCTTACTTTGCAACAATTTTGGAATGACCAAGGTTGTATGCTTATGCAGGCTTATGACAATGAAAAAGGTGCGGGAACCATGAGTCCTTACACTTTCCTTCGAGCTATCGGACCTGAGCCATGGAATGCAGCTTATGTAGAGCCATCACGTCGTCCTGCTGACGGTCGTTACGGAGAAAATCCTAACCGTCTTTACCAACACCACCAATTCCAAGTGGTCATGAAACCTTCTCCATCAAATATACAAGAGCTTTACCTTGAATCTTTGGAAAAATTGGGAATCAATCCTTTGGAACACGATATTCGTTTCGTTGAGGACAACTGGGAAAACCCATCAACTGGTTCAGCTGGTCTTGGTTGGGAAGTTTGGCTTGACGGGATGGAAATCACTCAGTTTACTTATTTCCAACAAGTCGGTGGATTGGCAACTGGCCCTGTGACTGCGGAAGTTACCTATGGTTTGGAGCGTTTGGCTTCTTACATTCAAGAAGTAGACTCTGTCTATGATATCGAGTGGGCTGATGGTGTAAAATACGGAGAAATCTTTATTCAGCCTGAGTATGAGCACTCAAAATATTCATTTGAAATTTCAGATCAAGAAATGTTGCTTGAAAACTTTGACAAGTTTGAAAAAGAGGCTGGTCGTGCCTTGGAAGAAGGATTGGTGCACCCTGCCTATGACTATGTTCTCAAATGTTCACATACCTTTAACCTGCTTGATGCGCGTGGTGCAGTATCTGTAACAGAGCGTGCAGGCTATATCGCTCGTATCCGTAACTTGGCCCGTGTCGTAGCCAAAACCTTTGTCGCAGAACGCAAACGCCTAGGCTACCCACTTTTAGATGAAGAAACACGAGCTAAACTCTTAGCAGAAGACGCAGAATAAAGAGAGTGACAAATTACGAAAATGGGCGAACAGAGTGAGCCCTGAGCCAGTTGCCGCAGTGATGAAGGTATCCTTAGTGAAGCTAAGTATACTAGGCAAAATTGGAGACTTTTGGCTCCAATTTTAGCAATGAAACAACGAAGTTGGTTGCTTGCGTGCCAATCACATAAGGCAAATTGGAAAATAAAAAGATACTTTTCGGAGAAAAAACATGACAAAAAACTTATTAGTAGAACTCGGTCTTGAAGAATTACCAGCCTATGTTGTCACACCAAGTGAAAAACAACTAGGCGAAAAAATGGCAGCCTTCCTCAAGGAAAACCGCCTGTCTTTTGAAGCTATTCAGACCTTCTCAACACCACGTCGTTTGGCTGTTCGTGTAACTGGTCTTGCAGACAAACAGGCTGATTTGACAGAAGATTTTAAGGGGCCAGCAAAGAAAATTGCCTTGGATAGTGATGGAAACTTCACCAAAGCAGCTCAAGGATTTGTCCGTGGAAAAGGATTGACTGTTGAAGATATCGAATTCCGTGAAATAAAGGGTGAAGAATATGTCTATGTCACTAAGGAAGAAGTTGGTCAAGCAGTTGAAGCCATTGTTCCTGGTGTTGTGGATGTCTTGAAGTCACTGACTTTCCCTGTCAGCATGCACTGGGCTGAAAATAGCTTTGAATACATTCGTCCTGTTCACACTTTAACTGTTCTTTTAGATGAAGAAGAATTTGATTTGGATTTCCTTGATATCAAGGGAGATCGTGTCAGCCGTGGTCATCGTTTCTTGGGGAAAGAAACCAAAATTCAGTCAGCCTTGAGCTATGAAGAAGACCTTCGTTCACAGTTTGTAATCGCAGATCCACGTGAACGTGAGCAAATGATTGTTGACCAAATCAAAGCAATAGAAGCTGAACATGGTGTACGTATTGAAATTGATGCGGATTTGCTTAATGAAGTCTTGAACTTGGTTGAATACTCAACTGCCTTTATGGGAAGCTTTGATGCCAAATACCTTGAAGTTCCAGAAGAAGTCTTGGTGACTTCGATGAAAGAACACCAACGTTACTTTGTTGTTCGTGATCAAGATGGCAAGCTCCTGCCAAACTTTATTTCTGTTCGTAATGGAAACGCAGAGCATTTGGAAAATGTCATCAAAGGAAATGAAAAAGTCTTGGTAGCCCGCTTGGAAGACGGTGAATTCTTCTGGCGTGAAGACCAAAAATTGATCATTTCAGATCTTGTTGAAAAATTAAATAATGTGACTTTCCATGAGAAAATTGGTTCCCTTCGTGAACATATGATTCGTACGGGTCAAATCGCTGTACTTTTAGCAGAAAAAGCAGGATTATCTGCCAATGAAACTCTTGACCTAGCCCGCTCGGCAGCCATTTACAAGTTTGACTTGTTGACAGGTATGGTTGGTGAATTTGACGAGCTCCAAGGAATTATGGGGGAGAAATATGCCCTTCTTGCTGGTGAAACTCCAGCAGTGGCAGCTGCTATTCGTGAACACTACATGCCTACATCAGCTGAAGGAGAACTTCCAGAGAGCAAGGTCGGCGCAGTGCTTGCCATTGCAGACAAATTGGATACGATTTTGAGCTTCTTCTCAGTAGGCTTGATTCCATCAGGTTCTAATGACCCTTATGCCCTTCGTCGCGCGACTCAAGGTGTGGTTCGTATCTTGGATGCCTTTGGTTGGCACATTGCTATGGACGAGCTGATTGATAGCCTTTATGCTTTAACATTTGACAGCTTGACTTATGGAAATAAGGCAGAGGTTATGGACTTTATCAAGGCTCGTGTTGATAAGATGATGGGGTCTACTCCAAAAGATATCAAGGAAGCCGTTCTTGCAGGATCAAACTTTGTCGTAGCGAATATGTTGGAAGCGGCAAGTGCTCTCGTAGAAGCAAGTAAGGAAGAAGACTTCAAACCGTCTGTTGAATCACTTTCTCGTGCCTTTAATTTGGCTGAGAAAGCAGAAGGAGTTGCTACAGTTGATTCAGCTCTCTTTGAAAATGAAGAAGAGAAAGCCTTGGCAGAAGCCGTCGAATCACTCGTTTTGTCAGGGACTGCCAGTCAGCAATTAAAACAACTCTTTGCTCTTAGCCCAGTCATTGATGCCTTCTTTGAGAATACCATGGTAATGGCAGAAGATCAGTCTGTCCGTCAAAATCGTTTGGCCATCTTGTCTCGTTTAACTCAAAAAGCAGCTAAGCTTGCTCGTTTTAACCAAATTAACACTAAATAAAATTTGATAAACGGACTTTATCTTACCATAAAGGAGAAAAAATGGATCCGAAAAAAATTGCTCGTATCAACGAGCTCGCTAAAAAGAAAAAAACAGAAGGCTTGACCCCAGAAGAAAAAGTGGAACAAGCTAAACTACGTGAGGAGTACATCGAAGGTTATCGTCGTACTGTTCGTCACCATATAGAAGGGATCAAAATTGTGGATGAAGAAGGAAATGATGTTACACCAGAAAAACTACGTCAGGTACAACGTGAAAAAGGTTTACATGGCCGTAGTCTCGATGACCCAAATTCATAATTAGTATTCTTTCTTTTAACAAGGATGGATGAAAGAATAACCAAAAGTTAATATCGAGAAAGGACAAGTTTCGTCCTTTCTTTTTTCTTTTGTCTGTAAGTCTTTTTTGATATAATAGTTCTATGTTAGAATCAGAAAAACAATCACGTTATCAAATGTTAAATGAAGAGCTCTCTTTTTTATTGGAAGGTGAAAGTAATGTTTTGGCTAATCTTTCCAACGCCAGTGCTCTTTTAAAATCACGCTTTCCTAATACCGTATTCGCAGGCTTTTATCTGTTCGATGGAGAGGAATTGATTTTAGGTCCCTTCCAAGGAGGTGTTTCCTGCATCCGTATTGCACTAGGCAAGGGTGTTTGTGGGGAGGCAGCTCATTTTCAGGAAACTGTTCTGGTTGGTGATGTAACAACTTATCCCAACTATATTTCTTGTGATAGTCGAGCTAAAAGTGAAATTGTTGTTCCGATGGTTAAGAATGGTCAATTACTTGGAGTTCTGGATCTTGATTCTTCAGAGATTGATGATTATGATGCTATGGATCGAGATTATTTGGAGCAATTTGTCGCTATTTTGCTTGAAAAGACAGAATGGGACTTTACAATGTTTGGGGAGAAAGCCTAATGTATCAAGCACTTTATCGAAAATATAGAAGTCAAAACTTCTCCCAGTTGGTTGGACAGGAAGTTGTGGCTAAGACTCTTAAACAAGCAGTAGAGCAAGAGAAAATAAGTCACGCTTATCTTTTTTCTGGTCCACGTGGAACGGGAAAAACCAGTGTAGCTAAGATTTTTGCCAAAGCTATGAACTGTCCAAATCAAGTGGGTGGTGAACCTTGTAATAACTGCTATATTTGTCAAGCAGTGACGGATGGTAGTTTAGAAGATGTCATTGAAATGGATGCTGCCTCTAATAACGGGGTGGATGAAATCCGTGAAATTCGTGATAAATCTACCTATGCGCCTAGCCTTGCTCGTTATAAGGTTTATATCATAGATGAGGTTCACATGTTGTCTACAGGGGCTTTCAATGCCCTTCTAAAGACGCTGGAAGAACCAACACAGAATGTTGTCTTTATTTTGGCCACTACTGAATTGCACAAGATTCCTGCCACTATTCTATCTCGTGTGCAACGTTTTGAATTTAAATCAATTAAAACACAGGATATTAAGGAACATATCCGCTATATCTTAGAAAAAGAAAATATTAGTGCCGAGCTAGAAGCTGTGGAAATCATTGCAAGACGTGCTGAAGGTGGAATGCGAGATGCCTTGTCTATTTTGGACCAAGCTCTGAGTTTGACACAGGGAAACGAGTTGACGACTGCCATCTCTGAAGAAATCACTGGCACCATTAGTCTATCAGCCTTGGATGATTATGTGGCATCCTTGTCTCAACAGGATGTTCCAAAGGCCTTAGCTTGCTTAAATCTTCTTTTTGACAATGGCAAGAGCATGACTCGCTTTGTGACCGACCTTTTGCACTATTTAAGAGACTTGTTAATTGTTCAAACAGGGGGAGAAAATACTCATCATAGCCCAGTCTTTGTAGAAAATTTGGCTCTTCCTCAAGAAAATCTGTTTGAAATGATTCGCTTAGCGACAGTTAGTTTAGCAGATATTAAGTCTAGTTTACAGCCCAAGATTTATGCTGAGATGATGACTATCCGTTTGGCAGAGATTAAGCTTGAACCAGCTCTTTCAGGGGCGGTTGAACATGAAATTGCTGCACTGAGACAGGAAGTTGCCCGTCTCAAACAAGAACTCGCCAATGTAGGAACTATACCCAAGCCCACCAGTCCAGCTCCAAGTCGCCCAGTAGTAGGCAAGACAGTCTATCGTGTGGATCGTAATAAAGTTCAATCTATCCTACAAGAGGCCGTCGAAAATCCTGATTTAGCACGTCAAAACCTGATTCGTCTGCAGAATGCCTGGGGAGAGGTGATTGAAAGTCTAGGAGGCCCTGATAAGGCTCTGTTAGTTGGTTCTCAACCAGTTGCGGCCAATGAGCACCATGCTATTCTTGCTTTTGAGTCTAACTTCAATGCTGGTCAAACCATGAAACGAGACAATCTCAATACCATGTTTGGCAATATCCTCAGTCAGGCAGCAGGTTTTTCACCTGAGATTTTAGCTATTTCCATGGAGGAATGGAAAGAAGTTCGCGCAGCCTTTTCAGCCAAAGCCAAATCTACTCAAACTGAAAAAGAAGTAGAAGAAGAAAGTTTGATTCCAGAAGGATTTGAATTTTTGGCTGATAAAGTGAAGGTAGAGGAAGACTAAAGAAAGATTTCATGATACAATAAGTTTATGAATAGACAACAATTTATTATCATAGCGCTGTTTACAGCTGCTGAGACCTATTTTTTCAATGAAGCCTGGATGACTGGTCGTTATATTATGGCAGCCTTTTGGGCTATTTTGCTCTTTAGAAATTTTCGAGTCAGTTACTTGATGGGCAAGATAGTAGACGTCATTGACCAGCATTTAAAAGGAAAAGACTAGCCCTCAGATTTTAGACAAAATCAAAGCCTTTTAGGCTTTTTTTTGTTATACTATAAAAGTATATTTATTGACCTTTTACCGTATTTTCTAGGGAAATTAAGTATGTTTCTAGTAAGTACCGTAAAGGCCAGAAAAAGAAAGGAACTATCATGTCAGTATTAGAGATCAAAGATCTTCACGTTGAGATTGAAGGAAAAGAAATTTTAAAAGGGGTTAACCTGACCCTGAAAACAGGAGAAATCGCCGCTATCATGGGACCAAATGGTACAGGTAAATCGACTCTTTCTGCAGCTATCATGGGAAATCCAAACTATGAAGTTACCAAAGGTGAAGTCTTGTTTGATGGCGTAAACATCCTTGAGTTGGAAGTTGACGAGCGTGCGCGTATGGGACTTTTCCTTGCTATGCAATACCCATCAGAAATTCCTGGTATTACCAATGCTGAGTTTCTTCGTGCAGCCATGAATGCTGGTAAAGAAGACGATGAGAAGATTTCAGTTCGTGAGTTTATCACTAAATTGGATGAGAAGATGGAATTGCTCAACATGAAAGAAGAAATGGCTGAGCGTTACCTCAATGAAGGTTTCTCTGGTGGTGAGAAAAAACGTAATGAAATTCTTCAACTTTTGATGTTGGAACCAACTTTTGCCCTTTTGGATGAGATTGACTCTGGTCTTGATATTGATGCCCTTAAAGTTGTTTCTAAAGGTGTTAATGCCATGCGTGGTGAAGGTTTTGGTGCTATGATTATCACTCACTACCAACGTCTTTTGAACTACATCACACCTGATGTGGTACACGTCATGATGGAAGGTCGTGTTGTCCTTTCAGGTGGTCCAGAATTGGCTGCGCGTTTGGAACGTGAAGGATACGCAAAACTAGCTGAAGAACTTGGCTACGACTACAAGGAAGAATTGTAATTCCCTCGTATCTTTTAGGAGAAGTAAATGACTAAAGAAAATATTAAACTTTTTTCAGAAATGCACGCTGAACCGAGCTGGTTGGCTGACCTCCGTCAAAAAGCTTTTGATAAGATTGAGACTTTGGAATTACCAGTTATTGAGCGTGTCAAATTCCACCGTTGGAATCTCGGTGATGGAACGATTACAGAAAATGAGCCATCAGCAAATGTTCCAGATTTCACTGCACTAGATAACCACTTGAAGTTGGTGCAAGTAGGAACTCAAACTGTTTTTGAGCAAACTCCAGTTGAGTTGGCTCAACAGGGTGTTGTCTTTACAGACTTCCACTCAGCTTTAGAAGAAATTCCAGAGCTTATTGAGGAATTCTTCATGTCATCTGTTAAGTATGACGATGACAAGTTGGCAGCCTACCATACAGCTTATTTCAACAGTGGTGCTGTTCTCTACATTCCTGATAATGTTGAGATTAAAGAACCAATCGAAGGTATTTTTTATCAAGACAGCGATAGCGATGTGCCGTTTAACAAACATATTATGATCATCGCTGGTAAAAATTCTAAGATTAGTTATCTGGAGCGTTTAGAGTCACGCGGTGAAGGAAGTACTAAAGCAACTGCTAATATCACAGTAGAAGTAATTGCACGTTCTGGTGCTCAAGTGAAGTTTGCTGCGATCGACCGTCTAGGTGAAAATGTCACTGCTTACATTAGCCGTCGTGGTAAACTAGGCAACGATGCAAGCATTGACTGGGCAATCGGTGTCATGAACGAAGGGAACGTCGTTGCAGACTTTGATAGCGACTTGATTGGAAATGGTAGCCATGCGGACCTTAAAGTTGTAGCTCTTTCAAGTGGCCGTCAAGTGCAAGGAATTGATACTCGTGTAACAAACTATGGTTGTAATTCAATCGGAAATATCCTACAACATGGGGTTATTCTTGAAAAAGCAACCTTAACCTTCAATGGTATCGGCCACATCATCAAGGGTGCTAAGGGAGCAGATGCCCAACAAGAGAGCCGTGTTCTTATGCTTTCAGACCAAGCGCGTTCAGATGCCAATCCAATTCTTTTGATTGATGAAAATGACGTAACTGCAGGACATGCGGCTTCTATCGGTCAGGTAGATCCAGAAGACATGTACTACCTCATGAGCCGTGGTTTAGATAAGGCAACTGCAGAACGTTTGGTTGTTCGTGGTTTCCTTGGCTCCGTTATCGTTGAGATTCCAGTCAAGGAAGTTCGTGATGAAATGATTGCAACTATCGAAGAAAAATTGTCAAAACGCTAAGGGGTAGCCTATGTTAGATGTAGAAGCGATTCGCAAGGATTTTCCAATTTTAGACCAGATTGTCAACGATGAACCATTGGTCTATTTGGACAATGCTGCGACGACACAAAAACCATTAGCTGTTCTGGAGACGATTAACCTCTACTATGAGAACGACAATGCCAATGTTCACCGTGGCGTTCATACCTTGGCAGAAAGGGCGACAGCTTCTTATGAGGCAGCTCGTGAAACCATTCGTAAGTTTATCAATGCAGGCTCTACAAAGGAAGTTCTCTTTACCAGAGGAACGACAACCAGTCTTAACTGGGTAGCGTGTTATGCTGAGGAAGTCTTGGCTGAGGGAGACCAGGTCTTGATTTCCGTCATGGAACACCATTCCAATATCATTCCATGGCAGGAGGCCTGTCGCAAGACTGGGGCAGAGCTTGTCTATGTCTATCTCAAGGATGGTGCCTTGGATATGGATGACTTGCGAGCAAAATTGACGGACAAGGTCAAGTTTGTTTCGCTAGCTCACGCCTCAAATGTTCTGGGTGTAGTCAATCCGATTAAAGAAATCACGCAAATGGCCCACCAAGTGGGAGCTATCATGGTGGTGGATGGTGCTCAGTCTACACCCCATATGAAGATTGATGTGCAGGATTTGGATGTGGACTTCTTTGCCTTTTCAGGTCACAAGATGGCTGGTCCGACTGGTATCGGTGTTCTTTACGGTAAAGAAAACTATCTAGAACAAATGTCACCAGTTGAATTTGGTGGTGAAATGATTGATTTCGTCTATGAGCAATCTGCTAGTTGGAAGGAGTTGCCTTGGAAATTCGAGGCTGGGACTCCTAATATGGCAGGTGCAATTGGACTTGCTGCGGCAGTAGATTATCTTGAAAAGATTGGTATGGATGTGATTGAAGCCCATGAACAAGAATTGATCGCATACGTCTATCCAAAACTGCAGGCGATTGAAGGATTGACCATTTATGGTTCACAGGACTTGGCTCAACGGTCAGGTGTCATTGCCTTTAACCTAGGTGATCTTCATCCGCACGATCTTGCGACTGCTTTGGATTATGAAGGAGTGGCTGTTCGCGCAGGTCATCATTGCGCTCAACCCTTGCTCCAGTATTTGGACGTTCCAGCTACAGCTCGTGCAAGTTTTTATATCTACAATACCAAGGCAGATTGCGACAAGCTAGTCGATGCCTTACAAAAGACAAAGGAGTTTTTCAATGGCACTTTCTAAACTAGATAGCCTTTATATGGCAGTGGTAGCGGACCATTCGAAAAATCCACATCACCAAGGGAAGTTGGAAGATGCTGAGCAAATCAGTCTCAACAATCCAACCTGTGGTGATGTCATCAATCTCTCTGTCAAGTTTGATGCAGAGGACCGTTTGGAAGATATCGCTTTTCTAAACTCAGGTTGTACCATCTCGACTGCCTCTGCAAGCATGATGACAGATGCAGTTTTAGGAAAAACCAAACAAGAAATTTTAGAAGTTGCAACTATTTTTTCTAAAATGGTTCAAGGGCAAAAAGATGAACGCCAAGACCAACTTGGAGATGCAGCTTTCTTATCAGGCGTTGCAAAATTCCCTCAACGAATCAAGTGTGCAACCCTAGCTTGGAACGCCCTGAAGAAAACAATTGAAAATCAAGAAAATCAGTAAGACAAGATTCTTTTGTCTTATGAATCAGTAGAAATGAAGAATGAAAGAAAGGATATTATGGCTGAAGAAAGAGTAGAACCAAAACCAATTGACCTTGGTGAATATAAATTTGGTTTCCATGATGATGTAGAGCCTGTTCTATCGACAGGAAAAGGATTGAATGAAGATGTCATTCGTGAGCTATCAGCTGCAAAGGGAGAACCTGAGTGGATGTTAGAATTCCGTTTGAAGTCTTATGAAACCTTCAAAAAAATGCCCATGCAAACTTGGGGAGCAGACTTGTCAGAGATTGATTTTGATGACCTGATTTATTACCAAAAACCATCTGATAAACCTGCCCGTTCATGGGATGACGTTCCTGAAAAAATCAAAGAAACCTTTGAACGTATCGGGATTCCTGAAGCTGAGCGTGCCTATCTAGCAGGGGCCTCTGCCCAGTATGAGTCAGAAGTGGTTTACCACAACATGAAGGAAGAGTTCCAGAAATTGGGGATTATCTTTACAGATACGGATTCTGCCCTCAAGGAATACCCAGACTTGTTTAAACAATACTTTGCGAAGTTGGTACCGCCGACTGATAACAAGTTGGCAGCCCTTAACTCAGCAGTGTGGTCAGGTGGAACCTTTATCTACGTACCAAAAGGGGTCAAGGTAGATATTCCTCTTCAAACTTACTTCCGTATCAACAACGAAAATACTGGTCAGTTTGAACGTACCTTGATTATCGTTGATGAGGGAGCAAGTGTCCACTATGTAGAAGGATGTACAGCACCGACTTATTCAAGTAACAGCTTGCATGCTGCCATCGTAGAAATTTTTGCCTTGGATGGTGCTTATATGCGTTATACAACCATCCAAAACTGGTCTGATAACGTTTATAACTTGGTTACTAAGCGTGCTAAGGCTCAAAAAGATGCTACTGTTGAGTGGATTGATGGAAACTTGGGTGCCAAAACAACCATGAAATACCCATCTGTTTACCTAGATGGTGAAGGGGCGCGTGGTACTATGCTTTCTATTGCCTTTGCTAATGCAGGGCAACACCAGGATACTGGAGCTAAGATGATCCACAACGCTCCACATACAAGCTCGTCTATCGTGTCTAAATCCATCGCTAAAGGCGGAGGAAAGGTAGACTATCGTGGACAAGTAACCTTTAACAAAAACTCTAAGAAATCTGTCTCTCACATCGAATGTGATACCATTATCATGGATGACTTATCAGCATCAGATACCATTCCATTTAATGAAATCCACAACTCACAAGTCGCTTTGGAACACGAAGCCAAGGTTTCTAAGATTTCAGAAGAACAACTCTATTACCTCATGAGCCGTGGCTTGTCAGAATCTGAGGCGACAGAAATGATTGTTATGGGATTTGTGGAGCCCTTCACAAAAGAACTTCCAATGGAATATGCTGTTGAGCTGAACCGTTTGATTAGCTATGAAATGGAAGGATCAGTTGGGTAAAATTTGATTTTAGATTTACCCAAAGTCAAGAACTTTGAAGATGAACTTATAACAAAAAAATCGCGGTTTAAAATCGCGATTTTTTTATAATTTTTCGTTGATGAAGCGAATAAACTGATTCCACCAAACTTTTAAGAAGAAGGCTTTTTCAACATTCTTTTCTGCGACCATTTCAAAACTAGGACGTTCTGTGGTAATGTAACCTTGACCAATCAAGTCCTTGTCTTCGTAAGTCAAATGGCCAACCACTGTTCCAGCTTCAAGTGGAGCTGGAATTGCCTTAGAATCAGGTGTGAATTGAATAGATTGGGAAGATTGGCTCCCAACACGTTCAATTAGAGTGATATCATCTTTGGCAACAGCAGTGACTGTATCTTCTTTTCCATCTTGTACAGGGGCTTTGCTATCTTGGTAGGCATCACCTTTCTGAACGATTTTGCGAAGTGTAAATGTAGAAGAAATATAATCCATTAGGGAAGATGTAGCTGTGAAACGAGCGTAAGGATTATTGGATTGATGATCTGCATTCAAAACAACTGTGATAACTCTCATTCCTTTTTCGACAGTAGTACCAACAAAAGACTCTCCAGCTTTGTCTGTTGTCCCTGTTTTCAGTCCATCAAAACCACCACGGTAAGCAGGCATACCTTCTAACATGTAGTTGGTCGAAGTGATTGTCATCCCAGCAAAAGTAGAAGAAGGTTTTTTTGTGATTTCCAAGACTTGTGGGTATTTTTTGATGAGGTTACGAGCAACGATAGCAACATCATAAGCACTGAGCTTGTTTTCATCATCTTTTTTAGAGCCTGGGTAAATATTATCCCCTAGAGTTTCATTGTTAAGACCTGTCGTATTGACAACAGTGGCATCCTGAATTCCCCATTCCAAGAGTTTTGTCCGCATCATGTCGACGAAATCTTTTTCTGATCCGGCAATTTTCTCAGCTAGAGCAATGGCTGCACTGTTAGCGCTAGATACGAGGGTTGCTTCCAGTAGTTGTTCGACGGTATAATTACGAGCCTCCATAGGAACATTACTTGCTTCAGAGTTTGTTGTCAATCGATAAGGATAATCTGAAATATCTACTGGGGTAGATAGTGTAATACTTCCGTTTTCTAAAGCTTCATAGACAAGATAAACCGTAATCAATTTTGTAATAGAAGCGATTTCGACTGGCTGAGTTGCATCTTTTTCATAAAGTATTTTACCAGTATTTGCTTCAACAGCAATGGCATGTTTTGCAGCAATATTAAAATCTTGAGCAGCAACAGTAGATGCTGACCCAATCACAGATAAGCTTAGTAGAGTTAAAATGATTTTTTTCATAGTAAGTTTATTCTAACATAAAGAAAAAAATATTCCCAGTTTCACGATAGAAGAAAGAAGCTTTTTTGAAAGTGTGGTAAAATAGATGAATGGAGGTACCCCATGTTTCGTAAGAATAAATTATTTTTTTGGACTAGTGAGATTTTATTATTAACCATCATCTTTTATTTATGGAGACAGATGGGTGGGATTATAACGCCTTTTGTAAGTGTCGCAAACACCATAATGATTCCCTTTCTTCTAGGTAGTTTTTTATATTATTTGACCAATCCTATTGTAAATTTTTTACAAAAGTATTTCAAAATTAATCGTATCATTGGTATTCTACTAACTTTGTGTGCCTTGGTTTGGGGGCTAGTTATTGGGGTAGTCTATCTCTTACCGATTTTGGTCAATCAGTTGACCAGCTTGATTGCGACTAGCCAGACTATCTACAGTCGTTTACAAGATTTGATTGTGGATTTATCTACTTATCCAGCCTTTCAAAATTTGGATATTCAAGCGACTATTCAACAATTAAATCTATCCTATGTAGATATTTTACAAAATATCCTAAATAGTGTGACAAATAGTGTCGGAAGTGTCATATCAGCTCTCTTTAGTACCGTTTTGATTATTATTATGACCCCTGTGTTTTTGGTTTATTTTTTGTTAGATGGTCACAAATTTTTACCGATGCTTGAACGTACTGTTTTAAAGAGAGATAAGTTGCATATTGCAGGTCTCTTAAAAAATTTGAATGCGACAATTGCTCGATATATTAGTGGAGTCGCCATTGATGCGATTATTATTGGTTGTTTGGCCTTTATCGGATATAGCGTGATCGGTTTAAAATACGCTTTGGTCTTCGCCATCTTTTCAGGATTAGCCAATCTCATTCCGTATGTGGGACCAAGTATTGGTTTGATTCCAATGATTATCGCAAATGTCTTTACTGATCCTCATAGAATGCTGATTGCAGTTATTTACATGTTGATCATTCAACAAGTGGATGGGAACATCCTTTACCCTCGAATCGTTGGCGGAGTGATGAAGGTTCATCCAATTACGATTTTAGTATTACTTTTATTATCAAGTAATATTTATGGTGTCATTGGCATGATTGTCGCAGTACCAACTTATTCTATCTTAAAAGAAATTTCTAAGTTCTTATCACGTTTGTATGACAATCATAAAATAATGAAAGAACGAGAAAGAGAATTAGCTAAGTAAAAGTCAGGAATTCCTGATTTTTCTTTTTATTTAGCCAAGTGATAGGAGTGGGAGTGTCGTTTAGATTAGTAGATTAAGAATAATTCACAAAAACTTTGTAAAACACTTGCAATTTAGCTGAAATTTGATAAAATAGTAAGGAAAGTTAGACTGTATTGCCTACTGTCTATCTATAAAATATATTTTATTGGAGGCTTTTACTCAAATGGCAAAAGAAAAATACGATCGTAGTAAACCACACGTTAACATTGGTACTATCGGACACGTTGACCACGGTAAAACTACCCTAACTGCAGCTATCACAACTGTTTTGGCACGTCGCTTGCCTTCATCAGTTAACCAACCTAAAGACTATGCGTCTATCGATGCTGCTCCAGAAGAACGCGAACGCGGTATCACAATCAACACTGCGCACGTTGAGTACGAAACTGAAAAACGTCACTACGCTCACATCGACGCTCCAGGACACGCGGACTACGTTAAAAACATGATCACTGGTGCTGCTCAAATGGACGGAGCTATCCTTGTAGTAGCTTCAACTGACGGACCAATGCCACAAACTCGTGAGCACATCCTTCTTTCACGTCAGGTTGGTGTTAAACACCTTATCGTCTTCATGAACAAAGTTGACTTGGTTGACGACGAAGAATTGCTTGAATTGGTTGAAATGGAAATCCGTGACCTATTGTCAGAATACGACTTCCCAGGTGACGATCTTCCAGTTATCCAAGGTTCAGCTCTTAAAGCCCTTGAAGGTGACTCTAAATACGAAGACATCGTTATGGAATTGATGAACACAGTTGATGAGTACATCCCAGAACCAGAACGTGACACTGACAAACCATTGCTTCTTCCAGTCGAAGACGTATTCTCAATCACTGGACGTGGTACAGTTGCTTCAGGACGTATCGACCGTGGTATCGTTAAAGTCAACGACGAAATCGAAATCGTTGGTATCAAAGAAGAAACTCAAAAAGCAGTTGTTACTGGTGTTGAAATGTTCCGTAAACAACTTGACGAAGGTCTTGCTGGAGATAACGTAGGTGTCCTTCTTCGTGGTGTTCAACGTGATGAAATTGAACGTGGACAAGTTATCGCTAAACCAGGTTCAATCAACCCACACACTAAATTTAAAGGTGAAGTCTACATCCTTACTAAAGAAGAAGGTGGACGTCACACTCCATTCTTCAACAACTACCGTCCACAATTCTACTTCCGTACTACTGACGTTACAGGTTCAATCGAACTTCCAGCAGGTACTGAAATGGTAATGCCTGGTGATAACGTGACAATCGACGTTGAGTTGATCCACCCAATCGCCGTAGAACAAGGTACTACATTCTCTATTCGTGAGGGTGGACGTACTGTTGGTTCAGGTATGGTTACAGAAATCGAAGCTTAATTCGATTTAGTTCCCAGAAGAACAATTATTTAAGTCAGACACTAAAAGAATCTTGCTTTGCAAGGTTCTTTTTTTTCGAATATTGAACTAATACTCAATGAAAATTAAAGAGCAAACTAGGAAGTTAGCTGCAGGCTGCTCAAAACAGTGTTTTGAGGTTGCAGATAGAACTGACGAAGTCAGCTCAAAACATGTTTTTGAGGTTGTAGATAAGACTGACGAAGTCAGTAACCATACATACGACAAGGCGAAGCTGACGCGATTTGAAGAGATTTTCGAAGAGTATAAAATTGAATTGCTTATAAAAAAAGCTCTATACACCTGGTGTGCATAGAGCAATGAGGATTATTTGATATAGAGTTCTTGATTTTTTAAGACAATTTCCCGTACACTTGCAAATTTCTTGAGTTTTTTGATTTCTTCTGGATGAGTGACGAGAGTGATAACATAGCCTTCTTTGCCCATACGACCAGTACGTCCAGCACGGTGGGTGTAGGTCTCGATGTCTCTAGGAACATCAAAGTTTACGACACATTCTAGACTATCGATATCAATCCCACGTGCCAGAAGGTCTGTTGCAAGAAGCAGGGCTAGTTGCTTGTCTTTAAACTTTTCTAAGATGATTTTTCTAAATTTGACATTGACATCACTAGCTAGAGAAACAGCTAAGATATCACGATACTGTAATTTTTCTTCTGCGCTTCCAAGGTCTGATAGGTTGTTAAAGAAGACCAGACCGCGGAAATCCTCTACATGAGCCAGTTTTCGTAGCATATCCACTCGGTGACGTTGATCTACCTGCATGTAGAAGTGCTGGATGTTATCCAATTTTTGGTCAGAAAGATCAATGGTACGTGTGTTAGGCGCAATCTTTTCTTGGCCAAACTTGGTCGTCGCACTCATGTAGACGAGTTGGTGGTCACGCGGTGTGTAGTGAGTGATTTTCTCGACAAAGTGAATCTGAGAATCATCGAGCAATTGGTCGAATTCATCCAGGATGATGGTTTCTACGTTCATCATCTTGATTTTTTTCAATTTAATCAACTCAAAGATACGGCCAGGGGTTCCAATCAGAATTTCTGGTCCTTTTTTGAGGCGTTCAATCTGGCGTTTCTGACTTGAACCTGATAGGAAGAGTTGGGCAGTTAAGCCGATAGCTTCAGCCCATGTTTTACACACTTCAAAAATTTGTCCGGCAAGTTCTGTATTTGGTGCTAGAATCAAGAGTTGTTGGGCTTTTTTCTTTTGTAGTCTGAGAAGACTTGGTAGAAGGTAAGCTAGGGTCTTACCAGTTCCTGTTGGGCTGACTCCTAGGAGGTTTTCTCCAGCAAGAAGGGGCTCAAATAGTTGAGTTTGAATGGGGGTGAATTCTTGGAAACCGAGTTGGTCACTCAGTTCTTGCCATTCAGTCGGTAGTTTGGTTTTCATTTTTCTGCCTCAAATCTAATGCCAGCAGTCTGGCGCATAGTATATAGTAGCTCATGAACTGAACTTGCATCTTTCAGCCAAGTTTGGTAGAGATTCAGATCTGGTTGCTGGATCATGTGTGCAAATGCACCGACTTCCTCAGTCATCGTATGAGGAGCCTGTTGGATAGGGAGCTGGACTTGATTGCCTTGGTGGTCGGTAAAAATAGCCGAGCTGACATGTTCGATGGTGTTGAGCGTCAGGGTTCCATCTGTCGTATAAATCTCGCAAGGGAGATTGGAAGTGATGTTTTTCCCAGCCTTGATATGAACTTGAAAGTCAGGGTAGAAGAGGATACCGTCTCCATTTAGGTCAATGCTATTGTCAAGCTGTTGAGCCTGATAGGTCGCGTCTTGAGCTCTTCCAAAGAGACGAACGGTAGCGTAGAGGGGATAAATCCCCAAATCCATGAGGGCTCCACCAGCAAAACGCTCTGAAAAGACATTGGGAGTCTGTCCCGCCAACAAGTCAGGCATCTTGGAAGAGTACTTGGCATAGTTGAAATCTGCTCCCAAAATTTGTTTGTCTGCTAAAAAGTTTTTGATAGTTGTAAAAGCTTTTTCATGGTAATTGCGAGCTGCTTCGAATATAAAACAGTGATTTTTCTCAGCTGTATGACTCAAATCTAGCCATTCTTGTGGCTGAGTGACGGCTGGCTTTTCAAGAATGACATGTTTACCTGCAGATAATGCAGCTTTTGCCTGAGCAAAATGCAAGGAGTTTGGACTAGCAATATAGACCACATCAAAGGAGCTCTTGAAGAAGTCCTCTACTTGATCAAAGAGTTGGATATTCTGATAGCGAGAAGCAAAGGTTGCTGCGGTTTCTAGTTTTCTAGAATAGACTGCGACCAGCTTGTATTCTCCACTAGCATGGGCTGCTTCTATGAAGTGGTGGCTAATAGCCCCTGTTCCGATGACACCTAATTTAAGCATAGTTACTCCTTTTCCGATTTCAAATCCTTCTTTCATTATAACATAGATAGACGGGACTATCCAACAGGGGGTAAAAATTTTCAAATAAGCTACTAGGACTTTCCCAAAGAAAGTGGTACAATAATGAGATGAGTAAATGAAATAGGAGGGAAAATGAGGTTATTACCCATAAGAAAAATATCACGTCAGTCTAAGAGGCTAGCGCTTTTTTTGACTTTTTGTGCAGGTTATGTAGATGCCTATACGTTTATTGTGCGAGGGAATACTCTTGTAGCTGGACAAACTGGAAATGTCGTCTTTCTTTCAGTAGAATTAATCCAAAATAATGTTTCAGATGTTAGGGACAAGGTTCTCACCTTGCTAGCTTTTATGATGGGGGTCTTTTTACTAACTGTTTATAAGGAAAAATTGAGAATTGTGAAAAAACCAATTCTGTCACTGATTCCTTTGGCAATCTTATCAATAGTTATTGGTTTTGTGCCTCAGACTGTGGATAATATCTATCTAGTTCCGCCCTTGGCCTTCTGTATGGGACTGGTGACAACTGCCTTTGGTGAAGTATCGGGTATTGCCTATAATAACGCTTTTATGACAGGGAATATCAAACGGACCATGCTGGCTTTTGGAGATTATTTCCGAACCAAGCACATACCTTTTTTGCGTGAAGGATTTATATTTGTTAGCCTGCTTAGTAGTTTTGTCCTTGGCGTTGTCTTTTCAGCCTATTTGACGATTTTCTATCATGAAAAGACCATTCTTGGTGTTCCTATTATGATGAGCATTTTTTACCTCAGCATGCTTTTTGCCTCGTGGCGGAAAAAAGTAAAAGAAAAAGCTTCATTTTAGGTGTTATTACTTGTAAGAAAATAGGAGATATGCTATACTTGAAGAGTTGACTATGCACAATCCTGTGCAACCGCACGAACATCGTTGCTCGTCGTATAACAAATTTAAACTTCGTCATTGTCGCCTTGCCTAACATAAGTTATGTCTTCGGCTCAATTCCTAGTTTATTCTTTGTTATACTTAGAGCTCTTCTTTTAAGTGGTTCGTCCCACGATGCTAGGCGAGTCTTCACAAAAAATTCGGGGAAACCCATAAAAATCATAGGAGGTGCATAATGAGCACATACGCAATTATCAAAACTGGCGGAAAACAAGTTAAAGTTGAAGTTGGTCAAGCAGTTTACGTTGAAAAATTGAACGTTGAAGCTGGTCAAGAAGTTACTTTTAACGAAGTTGTTCTTGTTGGTGGTGAAAACACTGTTGTCGGAACTCCACTTGTTGCTGGAGCTACTGTAGTTGGAACTGTTGAAAAACAAGGAAAACAAAAGAAAGTTGTTACTTACAAGTACAAACCTAAAAAAGGTAGCCACCGTAAACAAGGTCACCGTCAACCATATACAAAAGTTGTCATCAACGCAATCAACGCTTAATTTTAAGGAGAACACATGATACAGGCAGTCTTTGAGAGAGCCGAAGATGGCGAGCTGAGGAGTGCGGAAATTACTGGACACGCCGAGAGTGGCGAATACGGCTTAGATGTCGTGTGTGCATCGGTTTCTACGCTTGCCATTAACTTTATCAATTCAATTGAGAAATTTGCAGGCTATGAACCAATCCTAGAATTAAACGAAGATGAAGGTGGCTATCTGATGGTTGAAATTCCAAAAGATCTTCCTTCACACCAGAGAGAAATGACCCAGTTATTCTTTGAATCATTTTTCTTAGGTATGGCAAACTTATCGGAGAACTCTTCTGAGTTCGTCCAAACCAGAGTTATCACAGAAAACTAACACGGAGGAAAACATTATGTTAAAAATGACTCTTAACAACTTGCAACTTTTCGCCCACAAAAAAGGTGGAGGTTCTACATCAAACGGACGTGATTCACAAGCGAAACGTCTTGGAGCTAAAGCAGCTGACGGACAAACTGTAACAGGTGGATCAATCCTTTACCGTCAACGTGGTACACACATCTACCCAGGTGTAAACGTTGGACGTGGTGGAGACGATACTTTGTTCGCTAAAGTTGAAGGCGTAGTACGCTTTGAACGTAAAGGACGCGATAAAAAACAAGTTTCTGTTTACCCAATCGCTAAATAAAAAGGTCCAGTGAACCTTTTTATCCCGAGCCTTGAAATGTAAAGGCGAGGAAGCTAGAAGTAGCATAAACTAAGGCTTTCCGAGTTTTCGGAGAGCCTGTTTTTTTGTTTTGGTAGCCATGATTTTTTCGTTCTTAGTGTAGATGAATTTTATGAGTGACATTATTTTTCTTCGATGGAAAACTTCTAAAATATGGTATAATGAAAAGATAAAGAAGTTGGGGGTAGAAGATGAACATTCAACAATTACGTTATGTTGTTGCCATTGCCAATAGCGGTACTTTCCGTGAAGCTGCTGAGAAGATGTATGTTAGTCAGCCGAGTCTGTCCATTTCTGTTCGTGATTTGGAAAAAGAGTTGGGTTTTAAGATTTTCCGTCGGACCAGCTCAGGGACTTTCTTGACCCGTCGTGGTATGGAATTCTATGAAAAAGCGCAAGAATTGGTTAAAGGATTTGATATTTTTCAAAATCAGTATGCCAATCCTGAGGAAGAAAAGGATGAATTTTCCATTGCCAGTCAACACTATGACTTCTTGCCACCAACTATTACGGCCTTTTCAGAGCGCTATCCTGATTATAAGAACTTCCGTATTTTTGAATCAACTACTGTTCAAATCTTAGACGAAGTGGCTCAAGGGCATAGTGAGATTGGGATTATCTACCTCAACAATCAAAATAAAAAGGGGATTATGCAACGGGTCGAAAAGCTAGGCCTTGAGGTCATTGAATTGATTCCCTTCCATACCCATATTTATCTCCGTGAGGGGCATCCTTTAGCCCAGAAAGAGGAATTGGTCATGGAGGATTTAGCGGACCTACCAACGGTTCGTTTCACTCAAGAAAAAGATGAGTATCTTTATTATTCAGAGAATTTTGTTGATACCAGTGCGAGCTCACAGATGTTTAATGTGACAGACCGTGCTACCTTGAATGGTATTTTGGAGCGGACGGATGCTTATGCGACAGGTTCTGGATTTTTAGATAGTGACAGTGTTAATGGAATTACAGTTATTCGTCTCAAGGATAACCTAGATAATCGCATGGTCTATGTTAAACGTGAAGAAGTGGAGCTGAGTCAAGCTGGGACTCTCTTCGTAGAAGTCATGCAAGAATATTTTAATCAGAAGAGGAAATCATGAAAAAAAGAGGAATAGTGGCAGTCATTGTACTGCTTTTGATTGGGCTGGATCAGTTGGTAAAATCCTATATCGTCCAGCAGATTCCACTGGGTGAAGTGCGCTCTTGGATTCCCAATTTCGTTAGCTTGACCTACCTGCAAAATCGAGGGGCAGCCTTTTCGATGTTACAAGATCAGCAGTTCTTATTCGCTGTCATTACCCTGGTTGTCGTGGTAGGTGCCATTTGGTATCTACATAAACACATGGAGGACTCATTCTGGCTGGTCTTGGGTTTGACCTTGATTATCGCAGGTGGTCTTGGAAACTTTATTGACAGGGTCAGTCAGGGCTTTGTTGTGGATATGTTTCACTTAGACTTTATTAATTTTGCAATTTTCAATGTAGCGGATAGCTATCTGACGGTTGGAGTGATTATTTTATTGATTGCAATGCTAAAAGAGGAAATAAATGGAAATTAAAATTGAAACTGGTGGCCTGCGTTTAGATAAGGCTTTGTCCGATTTGACAGAATTATCACGCAGTCTAGCGAATGAACAGATCAAATCAGGTCAGGTCTTGGTCAATGGTCAAGTCAAGAAAGCTAAATACACTGTCCAAGAGGGCGATGTCGTCACTTATCATGTGCCAGAACCAGATGTTTTAGAGTATGTGGCTGAGGATCTTCCACTAGAAATCATCTACCAAGATGAGGACGTTGCTGTCGTTAACAAGCCTCAGGGGATGGTGGTGCATCCGAGTGCTGGTCATACTAGTGGAACTCTGGTAAATGCCCTTATGTACCATATTAAGGACTTGTCGGGTATCAATGGGGTTCTGCGTCCAGGAATTGTTCATCGTATTGATAAGGATACATCAGGCCTTCTCATGATTGCTAAAAACGATGAGGCGCATCTAGCACTTGCCCAAGAACTCAAGGATAAAAAGTCTCTCCGCAAATATTGGGCGATTGTTCATGGAAATTTGCCTAATGATCGTGGTGTGATTGAAGCTCCGATTGGTCGTAGTGAAAAAGACCGTAAGAAACAGGCTGTGACTGCTAAAGGTAAGCCTGCAGTGACCCGTTTCCACGTTTTGGAACGTTTTGGTGATTACAGCTTGGTAGAGTTGCAGCTGGAGACAGGACGCACTCATCAAATCCGTGTTCACATGGCTTATATTGGCCATCCAGTCGCTGGTGATGAAGTCTATGGTCCTCGTAAGACTCTGAAAGGACATGGACAATTTCTCCATGCCAAGACTCTAGGATTTACCCATCCGAGAACAGGTGAGATTTTGGAATTTACAGCAGATATCCCAGAGATTTTTAAGGAAACCTTGGAGAGATTGAGAAAGCAATAATGAAAAAGAAATTAACTAGTTTAGCACTTGCAGGCGCTTTTTTAGGTTTGTCATTTCATGGGAATGTTCAAGCTCAAGAAAGTTCAGGAAATAAAATACACTTTATAAATGTTCAAGAAGGTGGCAGTGATGCGATTATTCTTGAAAGCAATGGACATTTTGCCATGGTGGATACAGGAGAAGATTATGACTTCCCAGACGGTAGTGATTCTCGTTATCCATGGAGACAGGGTATCAATACAACTTATAAGCATGTTCTAACAGACCGTGTCTTTCGTCATTTGAAGGAATTGGGTGCCCAAAAGCTTGATTTTATTTTGGTAACCCATACCCACAGTGACCATATTGGAAATGTTGATGAATTACTGTCTACCTATCCAGTTGACCGAGTCTATCTTAAGAAATATAGTGATAATCGTATTACTAAGCCTGAACGTCTTTGGGATAATCTGTATGGCTATGATAAGGTTTTACAGACTGCCGCAGAAAAAGGTGTTTCAGTGATTCAAAACATCACACAAGGAGATGCTCATTTTCAGTTTGGGGACATGGATATTCAACTCTATAACTATGAAAATGAAACAGATTCATCAGGTGAATTAAAGAAAATTTGGGATGACAATTCCAATTCTTTGATTAGCGTGGTGAAAGTCAATGGCAAGAAAATTTACCTTGGGGGCGACTTAGATAATGTTTATGGAGCAGAAGACAAGTATGGTCCTCTCATTGGAAAAGTTGATTTGATGAAGTTTAATCATCATAAGGATACCGAAAAATCAAATACAAAAAACTTTATATTAAATCTATCTCCAGAAATCATAGTGCAGACAAGTGATGCTGTTCCAGGTTTTTATGATAGCCCTATTGTAGACAACCCTGAATATATAGCATGGTTAGATAGTTTAGGGATAAAGCGAATAAATGCAGCCAGCAAAGACTATGATGCGACAGTTTTTGATATTCGACAAGATGGTTTTGTCAATATTTCAACTTCCTACAAGCATATTCCAAATTTTCAAGCTGGTTGGCATAAGAGTGCTTATGGAAACTGGTGGTACCAAGCACCTGATTCTACAGGAGAGTACGCTGTCGGTTGGAATGAAATCAAGGGTGAATGGTATTACTTCAACCAAACGGGTATCTTATTACAGAATCAATGGAAAAAATGGAACAATCGTTGGTTCTATTTGACAGACTCTGGTGCATCTGCTAAAAATTGGAAGAAAATCAATGGAAGCTGGTATTATTTCAACAAAGAAAATCAGATGGAGACTGGTTGGCTTAATACTGGCGGTCAGACCTATTATCTATCAAATGATGGGGATATGATAACAGGATGGCGTAAGATTGATGGACAATGGTACTATTTTGCTCAATCAGGGGAAATGAAAACGGGTTGGGTAAAAGATAAAGAAATCTGGTACTATATGAATTCTACTGGTATTATGAAGACAGGCGAGATAGAAGTTTCTGGTCATCATTACTATCTAGAAGAATCAGGAGCTATGAAGCAAGGTTGGCTTAAAAAGGCAAATGATTGGTATTTCTACAAGACAGACGGTTCACGAGCTATAGGTTGGATTAAAGACAAGGATAAATGGTACTTCTTGAAAGAAAATGGTCAATTACTTGTGAATGGTAAGACACCAGAAGGCTATACTGTTGATTCAAGTGGTGCCTGGTTAGTGGATGTTCCGGTAGAGAAATCTGCTACAACTAGAGATACAAGTAACTCAGAAGTAAAAGAATCGAAAGAAGTAGTGACAAAAGATCTTGAAAATAAAGAAACGAGTCAACACGAAAGTATTACAAGTTCCTCAACTAGTCAAGATTTGACTTCTTCAATTTCACAAAGCTCTGAGACGACTGCAAACAAATCGGAATCAGAACAGTAGTAAAAAAGAAGGTTTTAGGGCCTTCTTTTTCTTATCAACTCTTTTCTATTTCCTGCTATTCATGTTATAATGGATAAATATGAAGAATCGGAGTGAGACTATGAAATACAAACGGATTGTCTTTAAGGTGGGGACTTCTTCTCTGACGAATGAGGATGGAAGTTTATCACGTAGTAAGGTAAAGGCTATTACCCAGCAGTTGGCTATGTTGCACGAGGCTGGTTATGAATTGATTTTGGTGTCGTCAGGTGCCATTGCGGCTGGTTTTGGGGCCTTAGGATTTAAAAAGCGTCCGACTAAGATTGCTGATAAACAGGCTTCAGCAGCGGTAGGGCAAGGACTTTTGTTGGAAGAATACACGACCAATCTTCTCTTGCGCCAAATCGTTTCTGCACAAATCTTGCTGACCCAGGATGATTTTGTGGATAAGCGCCGTTATAAAAATGCCCATCAGGCTTTGTCAGTTCTACTTAGCCGTGGGGCAATTCCTATCATCAATGAGAATGACAGTGTTGTTATTGATGAGCTCAAGGTTGGGGACAATGATACTTTAAGTGCACAGGTTGCAGCTATGGTTCAAGCTGACCTTTTGGTCCTCTTGACAGATGTGGACGGTCTCTATACTGGAAATCCTAATTCAGATCCAAGAGCCAAACGCTTGGAGCGAATCGAGACCATCAATCGTGAGATTATTGATATGGCCGGTGGAGCAGGTTCGTCTAATGGTACAGGTGGTATGTTAACCAAAATCAAAGCTGCAACTATCGCGACGGAATCAGGAGTTCCTGTTTATATCTGCTCATCCTTGAAGTCATATGCCATGATTGAGGCAGCTGAGGAGACCAAGGATGGTTCCTACTTTGTTGCGCAAGAGAAGGGACTTCGTACCCAGAAACAATGGCTGGCTTTCTATGCTCAGAGTCAAGGTTCTATTTGGGTTGATAAAGGGGCTGCAGAAGCTCTCTCTCAACATGGAAAGAGTCTTCTTTTATCTGGTATCGTTGAAGCAGAAGGAGCCTTTTCTTACGGTGATATCGTGACAGTATTTGACAAGGAAAGTGGAAAATCACTTGGAAAAGGGCGCGTGCAATTTGGAGCATCTGCTTTGGAGGATATGTTGCGTTCTCAAAAAGCCAAGGGGGTCTTGATTCACCGTGACGACTGGATTTCCATTACTCCTGAAATCCAACTACTCTTTACAGAATTTTAGAGGTAAACTATGGTAAGTACACAAGAACAATTTGAACAGGTACAGGCTGTTAAAAAATCGATCAACACAGCTAGTGAAGAGGTGAAAAACCAAGCCTTGCTAGCCATGGCTGATCATTTATTAGCAGCTACTGAGGAAATTTTAGCAGCCAATGCCCTTGATATGGAAGCTGCTAAGGGTAAAATCTCAGATGTGATGCTAGATCGTCTTTATTTGGATGCAGGACGTATAGAAGCAATGGCAAGTGGGATTCGTGAAGTGGTTGCTTTACCAGATCCAATCGGTGAAGTTTTAGAAACCAATCATCTTGAAAATGGTTTGGTTATCACTAAGAAACGAGTTGCTATGGGTGTTATCGGTATTATTTATGAAAGTCGTCCAAATGTGACGTCAGACGCAGCTGCTTTGGCTCTCAAGAGTGGAAATGCGGTTGTTCTTCGTAGTGGTAAGGACGCCTATCAAACAGCCCATGCCATTGTCACAGCCTTGAAGAAGGGCTTGGAAATGACTACTATTCACCCAGATGTGATTCAACTGGTGGAAGATACCAGCCGTGAAAGTAGCTATGCCATGATGAAGGCCAAGGGCTATCTAGACCTTCTCATTCCTCGTGGAGGGGCTGGCTTGATCAATGCCGTGGTTGAGAATGCTATCGTACCTGTTATCGAGACAGGAACTGGGATTGTCCATGTCTATGTGGATAAGGACGCAGACGAAGACAAGGCTCTCTCTATCATCAACAATGCCAAAACCAGTCGTCCTTCTGTCTGCAATGCCATGGAGGTTCTACTTGTTCATGAAGACAAGGCAGCAATCTTCCTTCCTCGCTTGGAGCAAGTGCTAGTTGAGAATCGAAAAGAAGCTGGGTTGGAACCAATTCAATTCCGCTTGGATAGCAAAGCAAGCCAGTTTGTTTCAGGTCAAGCAGCTGAGGATCAAGACTTTGACACTGAATTTTTAGACTATGTCCTAGCTGTTAAGGTTGTGAGCAGTTTAGAAGAAGCGGTTGCCCATATTGAAGCCCACAGTACTCATCATTCGGACGCCATTGTGACAGAAAATGCTGAAGCTGCAGCTTACTTTACAGATCAGGTGGACTCTGCAGCTGTCTATGTCAATGCCTCAACTCGTTTCACAGATGGTGGCCAATTTGGTCTGGGTTGTGAAATGGGGATTTCAACTCAGAAACTGCACGCACGTGGTCCAATGGGCTTGAAAGAGTTGACCAGCTACAAGTATGTGGTTACTGGTGACGGACAGATAAGGGAGTAAGAGATGAAGATTGGATTTATCGGTTTGGGGAATATGGGTGCTAGCTTGGCCAAAGCTGTCTTGCAGGTCAAGACAGGTGATGATCTTCTCCTTGCCAATCGTAGTCAAGCCAAGGTGGATGCTTTCATTTCTGACTTTGGCGGTCAAGCCTCCAGCAACGAAGAAATTTTTGCAGAAGCAGATGTGATTTTTCTAGGTGTTAAGCCAGCTCAGTTCTCAGACTTACTTTCTCAATATCAGACCATCCTTGAAAAACGAGAAAGTCTTCTTTTGATTTCGATGGCAGCTGGATTGACCTTGGAAAAACTGGCTAGCCTTCTTCCAAGTCAGCACCGAATTATTCGTATGATGCCTAATACCCCTGCTTCTATCGGACAAGGAGTGATTAGTTATGCCTTGTCTTCTAATTGCAGGGCTGAGGACAGTGAGCTATTTTGTCAGCTTTTAACCAAGGCTGGTCTCTTGGTTGAACTAGGAGAAGGCTTAATCGACGCGGCGACAGGTCTTGCAGGCTGTGGGCCGGCTTTTGTCTATCTCTTTATTGAGGCCTTGGCAGATGCAGGTGTTCAGACTGGATTGCCACGAGAAACAGCATTGAAAATGGCAGCTCAAACAGTTGTCGGCGCTGGGCAATTGGTCCTTGAAAGCCAGCAACATCCTGGGGTCTTGAAAGACCAAGTTTGTAGCCCAGGTGGTTCGACTATCGCTGGTGTAGCAAGCCTAGAAGCGCATGCTTTTCGAGGAACAGTCATGGATGCAGTTGGTCAAGCCTACAAACGAACACAAGAATTAGGTAAATAAGAGGTGGTTTTATCTGCCTCTTTTATGGTGTTTGAAATGCGAAGACAAAAAGATTGTCACAAACCCCTATTTTTTTGATAGAATAGAAGTAGTAAAAAAGAAATGAGTTAGACATGTCAAAAGGATTTTTAGTCTCTCTTGAGGGACCAGAGGGAGCAGGCAAGACCAGTGTTTTAGAGACTCTGCTCCCAATTTTAGAGGAAAAAGGGTTAGAGGTGCTGACGACCCGTGAACCTGGCGGAGTCTTGATTGGGGAGAAGATTCGGGAAGTAATTTTGGATCCAAGTCATACTCATATGGATGCGAAGACAGAGCTTTTGCTCTATATCGCTAGTCGCAGACAGCACTTGGTGGAAAAAGTTCTTCCAGCACTTGAAGCTGGCAAGTTGGTCATTATGGACCGCTTTATCGATAGTTCTCTTGCATATCAGGGATTTGGTCGTGGCTTGGATATTGACGCCATTGATTGGCTCAATCAGTTTGCGACAGATGGCCTCAAACCTGATTTAACACTCTATTTTGACATCGAAGTGGAAGAAGGACTGGCTCGTATTGCTGCTAATAGCAATCGCGAGGTCAATCGTTTGGACTTGGAAGGGTTGGACTTGCATAAAAAAGTTCGTCAAGGCTACCTTTCTCTTCTGGAAAAAGAGGGAAATCGCATTGTAAAGATTGATGCTAGTCTCCCTTTGGAGCAGGTTGTGGAAACTACCAAGGCTGTCTTGTTTGATAGAATGGGATTGGCTAAATGAAACAAGATCAACTAAAGGCTTGGCAACCAGACCAGTTTGACCGCTTTGTCCGTATCCTAGAACAAGACCAGCTCAATCACGCCTATCTCTTTTCAGGTTTCTTCGGAAGCCTGGAAATGGCGCAATTTTTAGCTAAGAGCCTCTTTTGTACAGATAAAGTAGGTGTTTTACCATGTGAGAAATGCCGAAATTGCAAGCTGATTGAACAGGGAGAATTTCCCGATGTCACCTTGATTAAGCCAGTCAATCAGGTTATTAAGACAGAACGCATTCGGGAATTGGTGGGCCAGTTTTCCCAAGCAGGGATTGAAAGCCAGCAGCAGGTTTTTATTATCGAGCAAGCTGAGAAGATGCACCCCAACGCAGCCAATTCTCTGCTCAAGGTCATCGAAGAACCCCAGAGTGAGGTTTATATTTTCTTCTTGACAAGCGATGAAGAAAAGATTTTACCGACAATCCGAAGTCGGACCCAGATTTTCCACTTTAAAAAACAAGAAGAGAAGCTGATCTTGCTCTTAGAACAAATGGGACTGGTTAAGAAAAAAGCGACTCTCCTAGCCCAGTTTAGTCAATCGCGAGCTGAAGCAGAAAAGTTAGCCAATCAGGCAAGTTTTTGGACCTTGGTTGATGAAAGTGAACGCCTGCTGACTTGGTTAGTGGCTAAGAAAAAAGAAAGTTATTTGCAAGTTGCCAAACTAGCTAGCTTGGCAGATGATAAGGAAAAACAAGATCAGGTTTTACGGATTCTTGAAGTCCTCTGTGGGCAGGACCTCCTGCAAGCAAGAGTAAGAGTGATTCTACAAGATTTGCTAGAAGCTAGAAAAATGTGGCAAGCTAATGTCAGCTTTAAAAATGCCATGGAATATCTGGTCTTGAAAGAAATATAAACTCAAAAATGAACGATAATGAAAGGAAAGGGCTGTTTTATGGACAAAAAAGAATTATTTGACGCGCTGGATGATTTTTCCCAACAGTTATTGGTAATCTTGGCCGATGTGGAAGCCATCAAGAAAAATCTCAAGAGCCTGGTAGAGGAAAATACAGCTCTTCGTTTGGAAAATAGTAAATTACGCGAACGCTTGGGTGAGGTAGAAGCAGATGCTCCTGTCAAGGCTAAGCATGTTCGTGAAAGTGTCCGTCGCATTTACCGTGATGGTTTTCACGTGTGTAATGATTTTTATGGACAACGTCGAGAGCAGGACGAAGAATGTATGTTCTGTGATGAGTTGTTATACAGGGAGTAAGCATGCAGATTCAAAAAAGTTTTAAGGGACAGTCTCCCTATGGCAAGCTGTACCTAGTGGCAACGCCGATTGGCAATTTAGATGATATGACCTTTCGAGCTATTCAGACCTTGAAAGAAGTGGACTGGATTGCTGCTGAGGACACGCGCAATACAGGGCTTCTGCTCAAGCATTTTGACATTTCTACCAAGCAAATCAGTTTTCATGAGCACAATGCCAAGGAAAAAATTCCTGATTTGATTGGTTTCCTGAAAGCAGGGCAAAGTATTGCTCAGGTATCCGATGCGGGTCTGCCTAGCATCTCAGACCCTGGTCATGATTTGGTCAAGATAGCTATTGATGAAGAAATTGCGGTTGTGACTGTTCCGGGTGCCTCTGCAGGAATTTCTGCTTTGATTGCCAGTGGTTTAGCGCCACAGCCACATATCTTTTACGGCTTTTTACCGAGAAAATCAGGCCAGCAAAAGCAATTTTTCGACTTGAAAAAAGACTATCCAGAAACCCAGATTTTCTATGAATCGCCCCATCGTGTGGCAGATACGTTGGAAAATATGCTAGAAGTTTACGGTGACCGCTCGGTCGTATTGGTTAGAGAATTGACCAAAATCTATGAAGAATACCAACGCGGTATCATTTCTGAATTGCTGGAAAGTATCGCTGAAACGCCTCTCAAGGGTGAATGCCTTCTCATCGTGGAAGGTGCCAGCCAAGATGTGGAGGAAAAAGATGAGGAGGACTTGTTCTTAGAAATCCAAGCCCGTATCCATCAAGGCATGAAGAAAAATCAAGCTATCAAGGAAGTCGCTAAGATTTACCAGTGGAATAAGAGTCAACTCTACGCTGCCTATCACGACTGGGAAGAAAATCAAGAAAATGACTAAACAGGGAAGTTTGCCTTCTTCCCTTTTTTTGTTATACTAGTAGAAGAAAAAAATAGAAAGATTTGTGGGTGTCAAACAGTCCAGTGGGGTGTTTTGACATGGACTTATGTCCCACCCAAAGAGGTATTAGTGTCGTGTCTCAATCTTATATCAATGTTATCGGTGCTGGTTTGGCAGGTTCTGAAGCAGCCTACCAAATTGCAGAACGTGGTATCCCAGTTAAACTCTATGAAATGCGTGGTGTTAAGTCAACACCTCAGCACAAAACAGATAATTTTGCTGAGTTAGTTTGTTCCAATTCCCTGCGTGGGGATGCTTTGACAAATGCTGTTGGGCTCCTCAAGGAAGAAATGCGTCGCTTGGGTTCTGTTATTTTGGAATCTGCTGAGGCTACACGTGTTCCTGCGGGTGGTGCCCTTGCGGTGGACCGCGATGGTTTCTCTCAAACGGTGACCGAAAAAGTGGCTAACCACCCCTTGATTGAAGTGGTGCGTGATGAAATTACAGAATTGCCGACAGATGTTATTACAGTTGTGGCGACTGGTCCTTTGACAAGTGATGCCCTGGCTGAAAAAATTCATGCCCTTAATGATGGCGATGGTTTCTATTTCTACGATGCGGCAGCGCCTATTATCGACGTCAACACCATCGATATGAGCAAAGTCTATCTCAAATCTCGTTATGATAAGGGAGAAGCGGCCTACCTCAATGCGCCAATGACCAAGCAAGAATTTATGGATTTCCATGAAGCCTTGGTCAATGCGGAAGAAGCTCCGCTTAATTCTTTCGAAAAAGAAAAGTATTTTGAAGGCTGTATGCCTATCGAAGTCATGGCCAAGCGTGGCATTAAAACTATGCTTTATGGACCTATGAAGCCAGTGGGTCTTGAGTATCCGGACGACTACACAGGACCTCGTGATGGAGAATTTAAAACACCTTATGCGGTTGTGCAACTTCGGCAGGATAATGCAGCTGGTAGCCTATACAATATTGTTGGTTTCCAGACCCACCTCAAATGGGGAGAACAAAAGCGAGTCTTTCAAATGATTCCAGGTCTTGAAAATGCTGAATTTGTTCGTTATGGTGTTATGCACCGCAATTCTTACATGGATTCACCAAATCTTCTTGAACAGACTTACCGTTCTAAGAAACAACCAAACCTCTTCTTTGCTGGTCAGATGACAGGTGTGGAAGGCTATGTTGAGTCAGCTGCTTCAGGTTTGGTTGCGGGAATTAACGCCGCTCGTCTCTTCAAGGGAGAAAGCGAGGCTATTTTCCCAGAGACAACAGCGATTGGAAGCCTAGCTCATTACATCACCCATGCCGATAGCAAACATTTCCAACCAATGAATGTCAACTTCGGGATTATCAAGGAGTTGGAAGGCGAGCGTATCCGTGATAAGAAGGCTCGTTATGAAAAAATTGCAGAGCGTGCTCTTTCTGACTTAGAGGAATTTTTAACTGTCTAATTTTTTTGAAAGAATTGCTCATGATACTATAAAAATCTTAGAAATTATGATAAAATAGGTAGGATAAAAAAAGGAGAGTGAAAATGGCGAATCCCAAGTATAAACGTATTTTAATCAAGTTATCAGGTGAAGCCCTTGCCGGTGAACGTGGCGTAGGGATTGATATCCAAACAGTTCAAACAATCGCAAAAGAGATTCAAGAAGTTCATAGCTTAGGTATCGAAATTGCCCTTGTTATTGGTGGAGGAAATCTTTGGCGTGGAGAACCTGCTGCAGAAGCAGGAATGGACCGCGTTCAGGCAGATTACACAGGAATGCTTGGGACTGTTATGAATGCTCTTGTGATGGCAGATTCATTGCAACAAGTTGGGGTTGATACACGTGTGCAAACAGCTATTGCTATGCAACAAGTGGCAGAGCCTTATGTCCGTGGACGTGCCCTTCGTCACCTTGAAAAAGGCCGTATCGTTATCTTTGGTGCCGGAATTGGTTCACCTTATTTCTCAACAGATACAACAGCGGCCCTTCGTGCAGCTGAAATCGAAGCGGATGCTATCCTTATGGCTAAAAATGGCGTAGATGGTGTTTACAATGCCGATCCTAAGAAGGACAAGACAGCTGTTAAATTTGAAGAATTGACCCACCGTGATGTTATTAGCAAAGGTCTTCGTATCATGGACTCAACAGCTTCAACCCTCTCAATGGATAACGACATTGACTTGGTTGTCTTCAACATGAACCAACCAGGCAACATCAAACGTGTCGTATTTGGTGAAAATATCGGAACAACAGTTTCAAATAATATCGAAGAAAAGGAATAAGAAAGATTATGGCTAACGCAATTATTGAAAAAGCTAAAGAGAGAATGACCCAGTCTCACCAATCACTTGCTCGTGAATTTGGTGGTATCCGTGCCGGTCGTGCCAATGCAAGCTTGCTTGACCGTGTACATGTAGAATACTATGGAGTAGAAACTCCTCTTAATCAAATCGCTTCAATTACGATTCCAGAAGCGCGTGTCTTGTTGGTTACACCATTTGATAAGTCTTCATTGAAAGACATCGAACGTGCCTTGAACGCTTCTGATCTTGGTATCACACCAGCTAATGATGGTTCTGTGATTCGCTTGGTTATCCCAGCTCTTACAGAAGAAACTCGTCGTGACCTTGCTAAAGAAGTGAAGAAGGTCGGTGAAAATGCTAAAGTGGCTGTCCGCAATATCCGTCGCGATGCTATGGACGAAGCTAAGAAACAAGAAAAAGCAAAAGAAATCACTGAAGACGAATTGAAGACTCTTGAAAAAGACATTCAAAAAGTAACAGATGATGCTGTCAAACACATCGATGACATGACTGCCAATAAAGAAAAAGAACTTTTGGAAGTCTAAAAATAAACAGAAAAACTCAGTTGGCATTGCTGGCTGAGTTTTATTCGAAAGAAGGAAATATGAATACAAATCTTGCAAGTTTTATCGTTGGACTGATCATCGATGAAAACGACCGTTTTTACTTTGTGCAAAAGGATGGCCAGACCTATGCGCTTGCCAAGGAAGAAGGTCAACATACAGTTGGGGATACGGTTAAAGGTTTTGCCTACACGGATATGAAGCAAAAACTCCGCTTGACCACTCTAGAAGTGACTGCAACTCAGGACCAATTTGGTTGGGGAACTGTAACGGAAGTTCGTAAAGACTTGGGTGTCTTTGTGGATACAGGTCTTCCTGACAAGGAAATCGTTGTGTCACTCGATATTCTCCCTGAGCTCAAGGAACTCTGGCCTAAGAAGGGCGACCAACTCTACATCCGTCTTGAAGTGGACAAGAAAAACCGTATCTGGGGACTCTTGGCTTATCAAGAAAACTTCCAACGTCTGGCTCGTCCTGCCTACAACAACATGCAGAACCAAAACTGGCCAGCCATTGTTTACCGCCTCAAGCTGTCAGGAACTTTTGTTTACCTGCCAGAAAATAACATGCTTGGTTTTATCCATCCTAGCGAGCGTTACGCAGAACCACGTTTGGGGCAAGTTTTAGATGCGCGTGTCATTGGTTTCCGTGAAGTGGACCGTACCTTGAACCTCTCCCTCAAACCTCGTTCATTTGAAATGTTGGAAAATGATGCTCAGATGATTTTGACTTACTTGGAAAGCAATGGCGGTTTCATGACCTTAAATGATAAGTCATCTCCAGACGATATCAAGGCAACTTTTGGCATTTCTAAAGGTCAGTTCAAGAAAGCTTTAGGTGGTCTTATGAAGGCTGGCAAAATCAAGCAAGACCAGTTTGGGACAGAGTTGATTTAAGGAGACATATGAGAAAATCATTTTACACTTGGCTCATGACCGAGCGCAATCCTAAAAGTAACAGTCCCAAGGCTATATTGGCAGACCTAGCTTTTGAAGAGTCAGCCTTTCCAAAACACACAGATGATTTTGATGAGGTGAGTCGCTTTTTAGAGGAACATGCCAGTTTCTCTTTCAATCTAGGAGACTTTGACGCTATCTGGCAAGAATACTTAGAACACTAGCATGATTCATTGGGTTTGGGCTAGTAATTTCTCCACCCCTTTGCTATAATAAAAAGAAATAAAAGGATTAGAGAGGTTCTTTATTTGAAGGAACATTCAATAGACATTCAACTGAGTCATCCAGATGACTTGTTTCATCTTTTTGGTTCCAATGAACGCCATCTTCGTTTGATGGAAGAAGAGCTTGATGTGGTGATTCATGCTCGTACGGAGATTGTGCAGGTTTTGGGAGAAGAGACTGCCTGTGAGGAAGCCCGTCAGGTTATTCAAGCTCTCATGGTCTTGGTAAATCGTGGGATGACCGTTGGTACACCAGATGTGGTGACTGCAATTAGCATGGTCAAAAACGATGAAATCGACAAGTTTGTCGCCCTTTACGAAGAAGAAATCATCAAGGATAATACAGGGAAACCTATCCGTGTCAAAACACTGGGTCAAAAACTTTATGTGGACAGTGTCAAACAGCATGATGTGACCTTTGGAATTGGGCCAGCAGGTACAGGGAAGACCTTCCTTGCAGTGACCTTGGCTGTGACAGCTCTTAAACGTGGTCAGGTTAAGCGGATTATCCTGACACGCCCAGCGGTGGAAGCAGGAGAGAGTCTAGGTTTTCTTCCGGGTGATCTTAAAGAGAAGGTAGATCCTTACCTTCGACCTGTTTACGATGCCTTATATCAGATTCTGGGGAAAGACCAGACGACTCGTCTCATGGAGCGTGAAATTATCGAGATTGCACCTCTTGCCTACATGCGTGGACGAACCTTGGATGATGCCTTTGTCATTCTCGATGAGGCTCAAAATACGACCATCATGCAGATGAAGATGTTTTTGACTCGTTTAGGTTTTAATTCTAAGATGATTGTCAATGGAGATATCAGTCAGATTGACCTGCCACGCAATGTCAAGTCAGGTTTGATTGATGCTCAGGAGAAACTCAAAAACATCCATCAGATTGATTTTGTTCATTTTTCAGCCAAGGATGTGGTTCGCCATCCTGTTGTCGCTCAGATTATTCGAGCTTATGAACCAGTACTAGTTAAAAAAGCAGAGAGTGAAGAATTAGATCCTCAACCTCTATCTGAAGGATAGTTCTTTTGTACTTAAAGTTATCTCAATACAATGTTTCATTCAATATCCTTGTATGAGATTAGAAAGGTTTCAAGTGGAGGAAACGTATGGAATCAATTTTTGTGAAATTTGCCCAGTATCCGTCTATAGAAACGGAGCGTTTATTGCTTAGACCTGTAACTTTGGATGATTCGGAAGCTATGTTTACCTATGCCTCGGACAGAGAAAATACACGCTACATTTTTCCAACCAATCAAAGTTTAGAAGAAACCAAGAACAACATAGCTCAGTTCTACTTGGCCAATCCCTTGGGACGTTGGGGAATAGAACTAAAAAGCAATGGTCAGTTTATTGGAACCATTGATTTGCACAAGATTGATCCTGTTCTTAAGAAGGCAGCTATTGGCTACATTATCAATAAAAAGTATTGGAATCAAGGATTGACGACAGAAGCCAATCGTGCTGTGATTGAGATGGCTTTTGAGAAGATTGGAATGAACAAGTTGACCGCCCTTCACGATATGGACAATCCTGCATCTGGAAAGGTCATGGAGAAATCAGGCATGCGTTTTTCCCATGCGGAACCCTATGCTTGTATGGACCAGCATGAAGAAGGCCGAATCGTTACAAGAGTTCATTATGTCTTGACCAAGGAAGACTATTTTGCAAATAAATAAGCAGTTGAAAAGAAATTTTCGACTGTTTTTTCTTCCTCTTACGAATAATCTAAGAGAGGAGAAAATATGGAAGCAATTATCGAGAAAATAAAAGAGTATAAAATCATTGTCATCTGTACTGGTCTGGGCTTACTTGTAGGAGGATTTTTCCTGCTAAAACCAGCTCCACAAACACCTGTCAAGGAAACGAATTTGCAGGCAGAAGTTGTAGCAGTTTCCAAGGATTCATTAACCGAAAAGGAAGAACCCCTTGAACAAGATCTAATCACAGTAGATGTAAAAGGTGCTGTCAAATCGCCAGGAATTTATGATTTGCCGGTAGGTAGTCGAGTCAATGACGCTGTTCAGAAGGCTGGTGGCTTGACAGAGCAAGCAGACAGCAAGTCGCTCAATCTAGCTCAGAAAGTTAGTGATGAGGCTTTGGTTTACGTTCCCACTAAGGGAGAAGAAGCAGCTAGTCAACAGACTACTTCGGGGACAGCTTCTTCAACAAGCAAGGAAAAGAAGGTCAATCTCAACAAAGCCAGTCTGGAAGAACTCAAGCAGGTCAAAGGCTTGGGAGGAAAACGAGCCCAGGATATTATCGACCATCGTGAGGCAAATGGCAAATTCAAGTCGGTTGATGAACTTAAGAAGGTCTCTGGCATTGGTGCTAAAACGATAGAAAAGCTAAAAGACTATGTTACAGTGGATTAAGAAACTCCCTATTCCCCTAATTTATCTGAGTTTTCTATTGCTCTGGCTTTACTACGCTATTTTCTCAGCATCTTATTTTGCTTTGTTGGGCTTTGTTTTTCTGCTAGTTTGTCTCTTTATTCAATTTCCTTGGAAATCAGCAGGCAGAGTTCTAGTGATTTGTGGAATCTTTGGTTTCTGGTTTCTGTTTCAAAATTGGCAACAGAGTCAAGCGAGTCAAAATTTGGCGGATTCTGTTGAAAGGGTACGGGTTTTACCAGACACTATTAAGGTCAATGGTGACAGTCTATCCTTTCGTGGCAAGTCTGATGGACGCATTTTTCAAGTCTATTATAAACTCCAGTCCGAGGAGGAGAAAGAAGCCTTTCAAGCTTTAACAGCCCTTCATGATTTGGAACTAGAAGGAAAACTTTCGGAGCCAGAAGGGCAGAGAAATTTTGGTGGATTTAACTATCAAGCCTATCTGAAAACTCAGGGGATTTACCAGACTCTCAATATCAAAAAAATCCAGTCATTTCAAAAGGTTGGTAGTTGGGATATGGGAGAAAACCTGTCCAGCTTACGTCGAAAGGCTGTGGTTTGGATTAAGACGCACTTTCCAGACCCTATGCGCAATTATATGACAGGGCTCTTGTTAGGACATCTGGACACCGACTTTGAGGAGATGAATGAGCTTTATTCTAGTTTAGGAATTATCCACCTCTTTGCCTTATCGGGTATGCAGGTAGGCTTTTTCATGGATGGCTTTAAGAAACTACTTTTGCGATTGGGCTTGTCCCAAGAAAAGTTGAAATGGCTGACCTATCCCTTTTCTCTTATCTATGCGGGCCTTACTGGATTTTCAGCTTCGGTCATTCGCAGTCTCTTGCAAAAGTTACTGGCTCAACATGGTGTTAAGGGCTTGGACAATTTTGCCTTGACAGTCCTTGTCCTCTTTATCATCATGCCCAACTTTTTCCTGACAGCAGGAGGTGTCTTGTCCTGCGCTTATGCTTTTATCTTGACCATGACCGGCAAAGAAGGGGAGGGGCTTAAGGCTGTTGCCAGAGAAAGTCTAGTCATTTCCTTGGGAATATTGCCTATTTTGTCCTTTTATTTTGCGGAATTTCAACCTTGGTCCATCCTCTTGACCTTTGTCTTTTCCTTTCTTTTTGACTTGGTCTTCTTACCGCTCTTGTCTATCTTATTTGCCCTTTCCTTTCTTCATCCAGTCATTCAGCTGAATTTTATTTTTGAATGGTTGGAGGGAATGATTCGCTTGGTATCACAGGTTGCAAGTAGACCGCTTGTCTTTGGACAACCCAATGCATGGCTTTTAATTCTATTGTTAATTTCCTTGGCTTTGGTCTATGATTTGAGGAAAAACATTAAAAGGCTAATAGTGTTGAGCTTATTGATTACAGGTCTCTTTTGCTTGACCAAGCATCCACTGGAAAATGAAATTACTATGCTGGATGTTGGGCAAGGTGAAAGTATTTTCTTACGGGATTTAACTGGGAAAACCATTCTCATAGATGTAGGTGGCAAGGCAGAATCTGATAAGAAAATCGAAAAATGGCAAGAAAAAAAGACGACCAGCAATGCCCAGCGAACTTTGATCCCCTATCTCAAAAGTCGCGGAGTATCCAAGATTGACCAGCTAATTTTGACCAATACGGACAAGGAACATGTTGGAGATTTGTTGGAGGTGACCAAGGCTTTCCATGTAGGGGAAATTTTAGTGTCAAAAGGCAGTCTGAAACAGAAGGAATTTGTTGCAGAACTACAGGCAACTCAAACCAAGGTGCGTAGTGTGACAATGGGAGAGAATTTGCCAATTTTCGGAAGTCAGTTAGAAGTCCTATCTCCAAGGAAAATTGGAGACGGAGGTCATGAAGATTCCCTGGTTTTGTATGGAAAACTATTGGATAAAAACTTCCTTTTCACTGGAAATTTGGAGGAGAAAGGAGAGAAGGACTTGCTGAAGCACTATCCTGACCTAGAGGTGGATGTCTTGAAAGCAAGCCAACATGGCTCTAAAACCTCATCAAGTTTAGCCTTTCTAGAAACACTCAAACCAGAGTTTACTCTCATTTCAGTTGGAAAGAACAATCGAACGAAACTCCCCCATCAGGAAACCTTGACCCGACTGGAAACGATCAATAGCAAAGTTTACCGAACTGACCAGCAAGGAGCTATACGCTTTAAAGGTTGGAATAGTTGGAAAATCGAAAGCGTTCGATAGAAAGGATAAATACTATATATTAGTAAAATAAACTAAAAATATGTTGCATAATAATGATAAAAACGATATAATGAAAGCGTCTTCAATATTGATAATATAAAACTATTAAAAATTAGTAAAAACCGTTTAATTAGTTAGTTTATGATCTATTGGTCTTTTTCAGTCCAGTGTATCTGCTGTGACAGTCACTAAAAATTATAGGTATGATTGGAATACTTACTATAAGTCTAGTATGAATTGCTAGAGATATAACTATATTAATTCCCTGTTATGGTATCGTTATGACAGCTATTCAGAGTATAAAGTTGGTTCTGGTTTGAATTACAATCGTTATGAGGTACTAAACTACTACAGCGGAGGCTATTAATTCTTAAAGAGTGAGAAAAAGGAGGACTAGATATGTTGCAGCTTACTCATGTGACCTTAAAAACGCGACAAGTCATCTTACAAGATGTTGATTTTACATTTGAAAAGGGTAGGATTTATGGTATTCTTGCTATCAATGGTTCTGGAAAGACGACACTATTCCGCGCCATTAGCAATTTAATTCCTATAAGTAGCGGAAATATCGCAGTCTCTCCTTCTTTGTTTTATTATGAGAGTATTGAATGGCTGGATGAAAACTTAAGTGGGATGGATTACCTTCGTCTTATCAAAAACATCTGGAAGTCAGGTCTGAACTTGAGGGATGAAATTGATTACTGGGAAATGTCTGACTATATCAACCTTCCCATTCGCAAGTATTCCTTAGGTATGAAGCAACGATTGGTGATTGCCATGTATTTCCTCAGTCAGGCCAAATGCTGGCTTATGGATGAGATTACAAATGGCTTAGATGAGTATTATCGACAGAAGTTTTTTGATAGGCTAGCACAAATCGATAGACAAGAACAGCTGGTTCTTTTAAGTTCTCACTACAAAGAGGAGTTAGTGGAGATTTGCGATAGCATCGTAACCATTCGTCAGGGGCAGATAGAAGAGGTTCCGTTATGAAAGATATTAGCCAATTTTTATTAAAGAAAGTTTTCAAAAGTCGCTTAAACTGGATTATCTTAGCTTTATTTGTATCTGGACTCGGTGTTACCTTTTATTTAAATAGTCGGACTGCAAACTCACACAGCTTGGAGAGCGAGTTGGAAACCAGTCTTGTAAAAGATGAGAGAATCATCAATGAATATGAAGAGAAACTCTCCCAAATATCTGATACCAGCTCGGAGGAATACCAGATTGCTAAAAATACTTTAGACGGGCAAAAAAATCTTTCGACTCAAAAGACAGAAATTCTGACTTTATTAAAAGAAGGGCGATGGAAAGAAGCCTACTATTTGCAGTGGCAAGATGAAGAGAAGAATTATGAAAGGATATCAAATAACCCGACTATTAGCTCTGACTTTAAAATGGCGGTTGACCGCCAACGAAAGATTTACCAAGCCCTGTATCCCTTGAACATAAAAGCACATACTTTGGAGTTTCCGACCCACGGGATTGATCAGATTATCTGGATTTTAGAGGCTATCATCCCAACCTTGTTTGTGATTGCTATTATTTTTATGCTAACGCAACTATTTGCAGAAAGATATCAAAATCATCTGGACACAGCTCAGTTATATCCTTTTTCAAAAGTGGCATTTGCCATGTCCTCTCTTGGAGTTGGAGTGGGCTATGTAACTGTGCTGTTTATCGGAATCAGCGGATTTTCTTTTCTAGTGGGAAGTCTGATAAGTGGTTTTGGACAGTTAGATTATCCCTACCCGATTTATAGCTTAGTGAATCAAGAGGTAACTATTGGAAAGATACAAGATGTGTTATTTCCTGGCTTGTTCTTAGATTTCTTAGCCTTTATCGTCATTGTGGAAGTTGTGTACTTGATTGCTTACTTTTTTAAGCAAAAAATGCCTGTCCTCTTTCTTTCACTTATTGGGATTGTTGGCTTATTGTTTGGTATTCAAAAAATTCAGCCTCTTCAAAAGATTGCACATCTGATTCCCTTTACTTACTTGCGTTCAGTGGAGATTTTGTCTGGAAGATTACCTAAGCAAATTGATAATGTCAATCTGAATTGGGGTATGGGGCTAGTCTTACTTCCTTG
The DNA here is from genome assembly GCF_963521255.1 of uncultured Streptococcus sp. Classification (GTDB taxonomy): domain Bacteria; phylum Bacillota; class Bacilli; order Lactobacillales; family Streptococcaceae; genus Streptococcus. The sequence continues at coordinate 206,790 of NZ_CAUQTU010000002.1, forward strand.
CCTGATTATCCTTTTGTTAGTGGGGATTCTATTTATCGAAAGATGGGGAAGTTTACGGAAAAAGGAAGTTTTTAATAGATTCTAACTTTCCTATAGGGAAAATAAGTAAAAACTAACATAGAGAGGGAATCAACTTGATTCTCTCTTTTTGATGTGGAAACCAAGCTAAAATATAAACAGAAACTTTTAAAAAAATAATTTTTTATCTTGACAAGGGCTCGAAAACTTGGTATCATATAAAAGTTGAGAAAAGCAGAAGTGAGAGCTTCTCGCCTTGTGACATTAAGTTGCCTGGCCCTACGGATGAAAAGTTTCTAAGAAACGCTATCATAACGTGCGGGCTTGTATATTTACGAGTCCGCTATTGTTTTTCTCTAATAAAACAAAAGAGGTGAAAACCATAGCAAAGCAAGACTTATTCATCAATGATGAGATTCGTGTACGTGAAGTTCGCTTGATTGGTCTTGAAGGAGAACAGCTAGGTATCAAGCCACTCAGTGAAGCGCAAGCTTTGGCTGATAACGCTAATGTTGACCTAGTATTGATTCAACCCCAAGCCAAACCGCCTGTTGCAAAAATTATGGACTACGGTAAGTTCAAATTTGAGTACCAGAAGAAGCAAAAAGAACAACGTAAAAAACAAAGTGTTGTTACTGTGAAAGAAGTTCGTCTAAGTCCAACTATTGACAAGGGTGACTTTGATACAAAACTTCGCAATGCACGCAAATTCCTTGAAAAAGGAAATAAAGTTAAGGTATCTATTCGCTTTAAGGGTCGTATGATTACCCATAAAGAGATTGGTGCAAAAGTTTTAGCCGAGTTTGCTGAAGCAACTCAAGATATTGCCATCATCGAACAACGTGCTAAAATGGATGGACGTCAAATGTTCATGCAATTGGCGCCAGCGACTGACAAAAAATAATTGTCAGAAAGTTAAATAAAGGAGAAAAAATCATGCCAAAACAAAAAACACACCGCGCATCAGCTAAACGTTTCAAACGTACAGGTTCTGGTGGACTTAAACGTTTCCGTGCTTACACTTCTCACCGTTTCCACGGAAAAACTAAGAAACAACGTCGTCATCTTCGTAAAGCATCTATGGTGCATTCAGGAGATTACAAACGTATCAAAGCAATGCTTACTCGCTTGAAATAATAGCTTGACTGTAAGTAAACAATTCTAGGAAATATTTGGAGGAAATAAAACATGGCACGTGTTAAAGGTGGCGTTGTATCACGCAAACGTCGTAAACGTATTCTTAAATTAGCAAAAGGTTACTATGGAGCTAAACACATCTTGTTCCGTACTGCAAAAGAACAAGTAATGAACTCTTACTACTATGCATACCGTGACCGTCGTCAGAAAAAACGTGACTTCCGCAAATTGTGGATCACTCGTATCAACGCGGCAGCTCGTATGAACGGACTTTCATACTCACAATTGATGCATGGTTTGAAATTGGCTGAGATCGAAGTTAACCGTAAAATGCTTGCTGACTTGGCTGTTAACGATGCAGCAGCTTTCACAGCTCTTGCAGATGCAGCGAAAGCAAAACTTGGTAAATAATAACTGATAAGACTGGAACAGGATTGTCCCAGTCTTTTTAAAAATAAAGGAGAAAAATATGGCTTCAAAAATGCTACATACTTGCTTGCGAGTAGAAAATCTTGAAAAATCAATCGCATTTTATCAAGATGCTTTTGGATTTAAAGAATTGCGTCGCAGAGATTTTCCAGACCATGCCTTCACAATTGTCTATCTAGGACTTGAGGGTGACGACTATGAGTTGGAGTTGACTTATAACTACGATCATGGTCCTTATGTGGTTGGAGATGGGTTTGCCCATATCGCCCTCAGTACACCTGATCTTGAAGCTCTTCATCAAGAGCACAGTGCCAAAGGCTATGAAGTAACTGAACCAAATGGTCTACCAGGAACTGCACCTAACTATTACTTTGTCAAAGACCCTGATGGCTACAAGGTCGAAGTCATTCGTGAAAAATAATCTCGTGAGGTCAAGTAGAATGTTCGTTTTCTACTTGACTTTTTTTAGCTGAAAGAGTATACTAGTAAAAATTTAACCTTTAAGGGGAGTCCAGAGAGACTCACAAGGTGTCAGATAAAAGAATAGTACAATTTTCTAGAGGAGACTTTTTGAGTGTGCTCTCTTGTGTTGTACGATTTTAACTGAGGCCTTGCACTAGCAAGGTCTTTTCTTTGTCTGGTCCCCTTAAAATTTAAGGAGGAAAAGTCATGAATCCCACATGTAAGAAACGTTTGGGTGCAATTCGTTTGGAAACCATGAAGGTGGTAGCACAGGAGGAAATCGCACCAGCAATCTTTGAATTAGTCCTAGAAGGAGAAATGGTTGAAGCTATGCGAGCAGGCCAATTTCTACATCTGCGTGTGCCTGATGACGCCCATCTTTTGCGTCGTCCTATTTCGATTTCATCTATTGATAAGGTTAAGAAGCAGTGTCATCTCATTTATCGGATTGAGGGAGCTGGGACAGCTATTTTCTCAACCTTAAGTCAGGGAGATACTCTTGATGTGATGGGTCCTCAGGGAAATGGTTTTGACTTGTCTGACTTAGATGAGCAGAGCCAGGTTCTCCTTGTTGGTGGTGGGATTGGTGTCCCACCCTTGCTTGAGGTGGCCAAGGAATTGCATGCGCGTGGTGTGAAAGTAGTGACAGTCCTAGGATTTGCTAATAAGGCTGCTGTTATTCTTGAAAAGGAATTAGCCCAATATGGTCAGATCTTTGTAACGACAGATGATGGTTCTTATGGCATTAAGGGAAATGTTTCCGTTGTTATTAAGGATTTAGACAATCAATTTGATGCTGTTTACTCATGTGGGGCGCCTGGAATGATGAAGTATATCAATCAAACCTTTTATGATCACCCAAGAGCCTATCTATCTCTGGAATCTCGTATGGCTTGTGGAATGGGGGCTTGCTATGCCTGCGTCCTAAAAGTACCAGAAAGCGAGACGGTTAGCCAACGAGTCTGTGAAGATGGCCCTGTTTTCCGCACAGGAACAGTTGTATTATAAGGAGAAAATTATGAATACAAATCGTTTACAAGTTTCTCTACCTGGTTTGGATTTGAAAAATCCGATTATTCCAGCATCAGGCTGTTTTGGTTTTGGACAAGAGTATGCCAAGTACTATGATTTAGACCTTTTAGGTTCTATTATGATCAAGGCGACAACCCTTGAACCACGCTTTGGAAATCCAACTCCAAGGGTGGCAGAGACGCCTGCTGGTATGCTCAATGCAATCGGTTTGCAAAATCCTGGTTTGGAAGTTGTTTTGGCCGAAAAGCTACCTTGGTTGGAAAGAGAATATCCAAATCTTCCTATTATCGCCAATGTAGCTGGTTTTTCAAAACAAGAGTATGCTGCTGTTTCTCATGGCATTTCTAAGGCAGCTAATGTGAAGGCTATTGAGCTCAATATTTCTTGTCCCAACGTAGATCACTGTAATCATGGACTCTTGATTGGTCAAGATCCAGATTTAGCTTATGATGTGGTGAAAGCAGCTGTGGAAGCCTCTGATGTACCAGTTTATGTCAAACTAACTCCTAGTGTGACCGATATCGTCACTGTCGCAAAAGCTGCAGAAGATGCGGGAGCAAGTGGATTGACCATGATCAATACCCTAGTTGGAATGCGCTTTGATCTCAAAACCAGAAAACCAATCTTGGCCAATGGAACAGGTGGAATGTCAGGACCTGCAGTCTTTCCAGTAGCTCTCAAACTCATCCGCCAAGTAGCCCAAACAACAGACTTGCCTATCATTGGAATGGGAGGAGTGGATTCGGCAGAAGCAGCCCTAGAAATGTATCTGGCTGGGGCATCTGCCATCGGAGTTGGAACAGCCAACTTTACCAATCCCTATGCCTGCCCTGATATCATCGAAAATTTACCAAAAGTCATGGACAAATACGGCATTAGTAGTCTAGAAAATCTACGCAAGGAAGTAAAAGAGTCTCTGAGGTAAACTGCAATCAATCTGTTCTTGATTTTTTATCAGTTTGTAATGTTGATTATAGAGAATTTTGATATAATGAAATGAGTAAGAACAGAGGAAGAAAATTAATGAAGAAATTGAGATTTGTTTTTTTAGCTCTGCTATTTTTCTTAGCCAGACCAGAGGGTGTAATGGCTAGCGATGGTACTTGGCAAGGAAAACAATACCTGAAAGCAGACGGCAGTCAAGTAGCGAATGAGTGGGTTTTTGATGCTCATTATCAATCTTGGTTTTATATAAAAGAAGATGCTAACTATGCTGAAAATGAATGGCTGAAACAAGGTGACGACTATTTTTACCTAAAATCTGGTGGCTATATGGCCAAGTCAGAATGGGTAGAAGACAAGGGAGTCCTCTATTATCTTGACCAAAATGGAAAGATGAAAAGAAATGCTTGGGTAGGAACTTCCTATGTTGGTGCAACAGGTGCCAAAGTGATAGAAGATTGGGTCTATGATTCTCAATACGACGCTTGGTTTTATATCAAAGCAGATGGCCAGCACGCAGAGAAAGAATGGCTCCAAATCAAGGGCAAGGACTATTATTTCAAATCCGGTGGTTATTTGCTAACAAGTCAGTGGATTGACCAGGCTTATGTGAATGCTAGTGGTGCCAAAGTACAGCAAGGTTGGCTTTATGACAAACAATACCAATCTTGGTTTTATATCAAAGAAAATGGAAATCATGCTGATAAAGAATGGATTTTCGAAAATGGTCACTATTATTATCTCAAATCAGGTGGCTATATGGCAGTCAATGAATGGATTTTGGATAAGGAGTCATGGTTTTATTTCAAATCTGATGGCAAAATGGCTGAGAAAGAATGGCTATACGATGCTAAAAGTCAAGCCTGGTACTACTTCAAATCTGGCGGCTACATGGCGAAAAATGAGACAGTAGATGGTTATCAGCTTGGAAGCGACGGTAAATGGCTTGGAGAAAAAGCTACAAATGAAAATGCTTCTTATTATCAAGTAGTGCCTGTCACAGCAAATATTTATAATGCAGATGGTGAAAATCTCTCCTATATATCGCAAGGTAGTGTTGTATGGCTAGATAAGGATAGAAAAAGTGATGACAAGCGCTTGGCTATTACTATTTCTGGTTTGTCAGGCTATATGAAAACAGAAGATTTACAAGCGTTAGATGCTAGTAAGGATTTTATACCTTATTATGAGAGTGATGGGCACCGTTTTTATCACTATGTGGCTCAGAATGCTAGTATCCCAGTAGCTTATCATCTTTCTGATATGGAAGTAGGCAAGAAATATTATTCGGCAGATGGCCTGCATTTTGATGGTTTTAATCTTGAAAATCCCTTCCTTTTCAAAGACTTGACAGAGGCTACAAACTATAGTGCTGAAGACTTGGATAAGGTATTTAGTCTGTTAAATATTGACAATAGTCTCTTGGAAAATAAGGGAGCTACCTTTAAGGAAGCCGAAGAACATTACCATATCAATGCTCTCTACCTCCTTGCCCATAGTGCCTTAGAAAGCGACTGGGGACGAAGTAAAATTGCCAAAGATAAGAATAATTTCTTTGGAATTACAGCCTATGATACGACCCCTTACCTTTCTGCCAAGACATTTGATGATGTGGATAAGGGAATTTTAGGTGCAAGCAAGTGGATTAAGGAAAATTATATCGATAGGGGCAGAACTTTCCTTGGAAACAAGGCGTCTGGTATGAATGTGGAATATGCCTCAGACCCTTATTGGGGAGAAAAAATTGCTAGTGTGATGATGAAAATCAATGAGAAACTAGGTGGCAAAGATTAGTCCTATAATTGAATATGATTTGTGTATAATACTCAATGAAAATCAAAGAGCAAACTAGGAAACTAGCCGCAGGCTGTACTTG